>CALANC010000090.1 GCA_937925895.1 uncultured Desulfobacterales bacterium | reverse complement strand
TTCCCGGGTTCCCAAGAAAAAAATCTAAGAAATTTCTTCATCGAATCAATGGTATATCTATTTAACATAGCTGAAATTAAAGATATCGACTTCTCAAAACTAAAAAGACTTGTTCTCGTCGATACCAGACAATCTAATCGTATCGGAAAATTTTCCACGGTACTGGAAAAGCCTGATTTGGAAATACATATATACGATCACCATCCTCCCATGAACAATGATATTAAAGGTCATCACGAAGTTCATTATTTAACCGGGGCAACTGTCTCCATACTTACGGAAATCATTAAATCCAAAGCAATCCACATCTCACCCGATGAAGCTACCATTATGTGCCTTGGGATTTATGAGGATACAGGTTCATTTACTTTTCCGTCTACCACTGAAAAAGATTTCGATGCCGCTGCCTTTTTGCTTTCAAAAGGGGCAAATTTAAACGTAATTTCAAATCTGATTTCAAGAGAGATCAGCCCGGAACAGGTCAAACTTTTGAACGATATGATTCAGGCCGCAACTCGGTACAATTTTAATGGCGTTGAAATCGTAATTACGACTGTGACTACGGAAAATTATGTGTCCGATTTTGCATTTCTGGTCCACAAAATGGTTAAAATGGAAAACCTTGATGCAATTTTTGCCATCGCCCGAATGGGAGACAAAATGTACATCGTTGCCCGGAGCAGGATACCGGAAGTTGACGTAGGAACAAGTCTCACCCCTCTTGGTGGAGGAGGACATACTTATGCGGCAGCCGCGACCATTAAAGGTAAAACGTTGGCTCAAATTGAACACCAGCTGGCTGAAATTCTTTTTTCCACAATAAAGCCGAAGAGTTGGGCCAGGGACCTTATGTCCTCCCCGGCGATAACAGTTGATTCCTATGTTTCATGTAAAGATGCCGGCAATCTTCTTAATCGATACAGCATCAACGCGCTTCTTGTGACTCAAGAGCATAACGGAAACAAAAACCTATTAGGCTTCATAACCCGGCAAATCGTTGAAAAAGCTCAGTTTCACGGACTGGATCATATCCCGGTTAAGGAATACATGACCACAGAACTTGCTTCAGTGGGACCCGATTCCGAACTTCAGGAGATACAGGAAAAAATTATCGAAAATAAACAGCGCGTTTTGCCTGTGATTGACAACGATGCCATTATTGGTGTTATCACTCGAACCGATCTTCTCAACATTTTGGCACTACAATCCAAACACACCGGTTCAGGCCCGCCAGAACTGCTGAAAGAGCCCGGGCATGGAAGGACGAGGAATATCCTTAAATTCATGAAGGAACGGCTTTCACTTCGTATTTTCGATATACTTAAAACCATAGGAAAAAATGCCGAGGAGCTAGGGTGTGATGCTTATGTCGTCGGAGGATTTGTTCGTGATTTGTTTCTATACCGGAAAAATGAAGACATCGACATCGTCATCGAAGGAGATGGTATCGCATTTGCTAAAAAATATGCCAAAACAGTTAACGCCCGTATTCATTCTTATGAAAAGTTCGGCACGGCAGTGATTATATACCCTGACGGGTTCAAAATTGACGTTGCCTCAGCTAGAATGGAGTATTATAAATTTCCGGCTGCCCTGCCTACGGTTGAGATGAGTTCCATAAAACTTGACCTTTTTCGGCGGGATTTCACCGTAAATACTTTGGCGATTCAACTCAACCCCGATAAATTTGGCATACTGATTGATTTTTTTTCGGCCCAGAGGGATATCAAGGAAAAAACCATCAGGGTTCTACACAACCTGAGCTTTGTTGAAGATCCAACAAGAGTTTTTCGCGCCATCAGATTCGAGCAACGTTTCGGGTTCACCATCGGAAAATTGACCGCAGGTTTGATTGAAAATGCGGTAAAAATGGATTTTTTTAGACGGGTCAGCGGTCGGAGGGTATTTTCCGAACTACGTCAGATTCTAGAAGAAGAAGATCCATCTGCGGCCGTAATTAGGCTCAACGAATATAATCTTTTGAACGTTATTCATCCTTCAATAACGCTGAGCACAGAACTGATTTCTCTTTTCGATTCTGTCAAAAAGGTATTGTCCTGGCACGATTTGCTCTTTCTCGAAGAATCTTATAAGAAATGGACCGTTTATTTTTTATCCCTAACATGGCAATGCGACAAAAAAACAATTGAAGAAGTCTGCAAGCGGATAGAACTTGCGCCTCGCTACAAAGCAATTTTCTGTAAAGAACGTTTTGAAGCAAACCAATGTCTTCATTGGCTGGAAAGGAATCTGAACATAAAAGACAGTACATTGTATCATAAATTATCCGTTTTTCGAACCGAACTGGTTCTTTATATGATGGCAGCGACCAAACATGAAGGTGTGAAACGATCCATATCAAATTATTTTACCAAGTTAAGGCATATCGAAACATCGATAAAAGGTAGGGATCTTCTTAAATTAGGGCTCGACCCCGGCCCGATCTATCGGAAAGTTCTTCAGGCAGTTCATGATGCCAAATTAAATGGTGAGCTTAAAACCCACAAGGATGAACTCGTTTTTGTGAAAGAATATGTTCGATAATTTCGATCTGAATCAAATCGTTTTAATGATTGTTCCGCTCCTCTTCGCCGTTACCATTCATGAAGTTGCCCATGGTTATGTTGCAGACAAAATGGGTGATCATACCGCTAAGCTGGCTGGAAGACTGACGCTCAATCCGATCAGACATCTTGACCTTGTTGGGTCATTTATTTTGCCGTTAATATTGAAGTTGACAGGTTCTCCCGTTATCTTCGGATATGCCAAACCCGTCCCCGTCAATTATTCTAATTTTCGCGATTATCGTAAAAGTATAATTTATGTCGCATCAGCCGGTGTTCTGGCGAATCTCGTCCTGGCTGTTGTTTCTGGAATACTCTTCCAAATTCTTAATCATTTTAGTTTGTTATGGTATACATCAATTTTTAGATCCGTTATTTTAGATTTATCTTATATGCTCGGTTACAGTGTAGTTATCAATTTGGTTCTGGCCGTATTTAATTTGATACCCATTCCACCTTTAGACGGAAGTAAAATACTCGCAATGCTTTTACCAACCCATTTAAGACTTCAATTTATTCGTATTGAACGATTCGGCATGATAATAATTATTTTCTTGCTTTTAACGAATTCACTCAATAGGGTAATCTCATTTTTCATAACTCCCATGTTCAGTATTTTACTTGG
>CALANC010000089.1 GCA_937925895.1 uncultured Desulfobacterales bacterium | reverse complement strand
GATCGAACCATTGGTTCAAAATTAAGGTGGGATTGACGTTCAAGGCTTTTTTCAGAAAAAGAAGCACCGGCCGGATAACGTCATAAGAAATTCGGTTTTCAGGTTGGAATTGGGTATATTCTTGTATCCACATTTTAAGAGTCTCGCGGTCGAGGCCATTGTCAAAGAATTTTTTTTCCATTATTTGCTCAAGCCGGAACTCAACCGTTCGGGTTTGACCGTTAAATATTCTGTAATCAATTTTTTTAGGATCATTTTCCCCGTAGAATTCAAGGTAAAGGTCCGATTTAGTAGTTTTATTGTTTAAAAATATCCATAAGGCGACCATCGCCCTGAAGTATGTTCCGTCCACTCTTTCGGGTTTTTGGAGGGGCGGTTCTTCTCTAAATATAGTCCTGAAGTTCCTTGACGAAAGGGACTTGATCCTCCCGTGTGCCAGGTTATAGACCAGTGTGTAAGAAAGGCCCCTGTTTTTTGCAAACTCGGGAACGGTCTGGTTGTTGAGGATATCTTCGAGGAAGTGTTTTTGTATGTGTTGGTTTAACACGATCCTGGGTTTTGGCGGCAGTTTGTTTTTGGCTGACAACATCACTATCACCTTTATAAGCAATATCCGGCCATCTGCCCAAACCAAGTGATTTCGTCATAACCTGCTGTAATCCATAATATTCACAAAGCGTGACCATGAACGCCGAACAGAACTGCAACACAGGCCGGTCAAAAACAGATCGTTTGGTTGTTTTAAACGACCGGATAGTTTTTTGTTTTTCGTGCAACAGCTTTTAATTTAAACAGATTTTTCGGCCTGTCAAGGACAGTCGATACCACATTGTGGCATAATCAAGAGGGCGTCCATTAAACTATAACTCAAATCTCGCACTCTAATTTTAATCCCAATCCACCACGCAGACCGTGGCTGGATAATATCCATCCCTACCGGTTGCTCGGCTTTTGTAAGTGTTCAGGGGGTATCAATTTTCATGCAAAATTCAGGCATTGACATCTTCCAGGAAGAGATTAAGGCGTTAACGGCCAGAAAATAGGCAAAACCAACATCAGCACAAGCAGTACAACTAAGGTCAGGGGGATACCGACTTTCAGATAATCAGTAAAACGGTAGCCGCCCGGTCCCATCACCAAGACATTGGCCGGATGCGAAATGGGGGATGTGAAGCTGGAAGATGCAGCCATGGCAATGCCCATCATTAAGGCATGTGGAGATATCCCCAGGCTGGCAGAGGTTTTCAGGGCAATCGGCACCATTAGAACTACCAGGGCAGCAGTAGGAATAATGCTGGTTGCAAAAAAAGTGATCACCAAGAGTCCAAACAACACCCCATGCGGTCCTAAAGGCCCCAATAAGGCCACAACGCTCTCGGCTAAAAGACGAGCTGCACCGGACTTATCTAAAGCTGTGCCCAACGGCAACATGCCGGCAATCAAAAAAACTGCTTTCCATTCAATGTAGCGATACGCTTCTTCCATGGTTAAACATTTGGTTAAGACCATGAAAGCTGAACCAACGACCACAGCAATGTAAATCGGGATCCAGCCCATAATGACCGGCAAAAGTACGGCTATCATAATTATCAAGGCAATTTTTGCTTTTTCTATTCTCGGAACTTCCTGAGCCATTTCGGTGAGAACAAGAAAATCAGGCTCCCGACCCAAAACGATCAATTTTTTCCAAGGACCGTACAACAACAAGGCATCACCCAGTTGTAGGGACATATTACGTAGGCGGGAACGATAGGCACGACCTTTTCTCCAAATGGAAAGCACAGTCAAACCGTATTTTTCGCGGAAATTCATCTGGCCGAGAGTTATACCGGATAATACCGAATGCGGAGAGAGCATCACCTCAATTAATCCCACCTGATCGTCTTCAAGCATCGACAGGTCCAAAGGGTGAGAATGGTCTTCGACAAAAACGCCTTCAAGGCCCTGCATCTGCAGGATGGAAATCATGTCGGATGATCCAGATACAACCAGGCGGTCCTCGGGTTCAAAGTAATCAGTGGATATGGGGATAAAGGCGTTTCCATTTTGGCGAACAATATAAAGAATCTGTACATCAACGGCATCACCCAGACGACTCTCGTTCAAGTTCAATCCTATGAGTTTAGAGGTCTTCGGAGCCCGTAGCTGGCGCAAGCGTTTATCGAGCGGATAGTTGCTCCGCAATATATCCGGAGTCAATTGTTTAGGCGGCAGGAAATTGGCATCGTTTTTCAATGTTTTTATTTGCTCCGTCGGTCCATGAACAAGCAAAATGTCGGCGGCTTTAAGCGACTGGACTTTTAAATTCTCATCAATTGGGCGGCCTTCTCGTTGAATAGCAAGCACGTTGAGACCGAACCGATTGCGAAAGTCGATTTTAGATAACGTTTGATTGACATAAACGGTGTCTGGCTGGAGTTGAAGCTCGGCGACCTGCATGCCATGGGCGAAAAGGTCATCGACTCCAATGGTCTCGGTTTCGATCAACAATTGGCCCCAATGGTTTAATTCCTGAATTCGGTTTAATCGCCCCTTAACAATCAGTATGTCATTTGGCTGAATGGTTTCGGTTATATCAGGGGCCAACAGCGTCTGATTGCCTCGAGTAATGCCGATCACGTTGAGGTCCAATCCGGAACCCAGGCGGCTTTTGGCCAACGTTTTGCCCACCAAGATCGAATCTGTCGGTATTCTGATCTTAAACAAACGGTCTTGAAGTTCATACTGTGATCGAAAATCCCGGAGCGTTCTGGATGTCTCCTCTGCAACGCCACGTCTAGGCAGAAAGCGTGTTCCAATAAAGGTGACAAATGCAATACCGGAAAACATAACCGCCAGCCCCACTGGCGTGAAATCAAACAGTTTGAAGGGTGTAAGGCCGTTTTCGCGCAGCGCTTCAGTGACCAAGATGTTGGGTGGTGTGCCGATCATGGTGGTAAGTCCCCCGAGCAAAGATCCATAGGCGAGCGGCATCAACAGGGTTGAAGGTGAACGTTTTGTTTTGCGTGCAATATCCATCACCACAGGCAACATGAGGGCGGCCACGGCAACATTGTTCATAAACGCTGAAAGTGTGCCGGCAATGACCATGATGATCACCACCAAAAGGGATTCTTTACGTCCGGCAACTTTCATTAACTGGCGACCGAGGAGATTGGCGATCCCGGTGCGAGTCAGACCGCCGCTGAGAATAAAAACCGCCCAGATGGTCACCACAGCAGGATTGCTAAATCCGGCCAAGGCTTCGGTGGGACTGACAATCCCCGTAATCGCTAAAACGCCCAGAACAAGCAGTGCCAAAACCTCCAAAGGCATCCACTCTGTTACCAGCAACACAATGACAGCTGTTAAGATCACCAGTATTATGATAATTTCCGCTGACATTAGCTTTTCAGACTCCGATTCAATATGAGACCTTTAAAACACTACAAAAAAATAGTCATCTGTCGGTAAATGTCCAGTTTGTAAGACGGATTGTCGTCGCCTACAAAAGATGGAACCTTAATTGATCGTAAACAAAATGAAGAAAATCGTTGGAGCAACCGATTAATTCTCTTGATTTCCATTAAGGAACGAGGTTAGCATTTCTACGGAACTTTGAAAAAGGATAATAGTGTGTCTCGAATTCCTCAAAACACTTTAGCAAAGCAGGCAACCGGCAAACTGGGAACCTTTGCCGGTGTGTTCACCCCCAGCATCCTGACCATTCTGGGTATTATCCTTTTTTTGAGACTGGATTATATCGTTGGAAACGCGGGATTGGCCCGGGCGCTCATCATCATCGGCCTGGCCAATGTCATTTCGGTATTAACCAGCGTTTCTTTGTCGGCCATTGCCACCAATCTCAAAGTCAAAGGCGGCGGGGATTATTATCTGATCTCACGCACACTGGGTCTCGAATTTGGAGGTGCCATAGGCCTGGTTCTGTTCCTGGCACAATCCGTATCCATTGCCTTTTACTGCATCGGATTCGGAGAAGCACTCATCGCCATACTGCCCGGTGACCACAGTGTGCTGATGCCACAGGTCATTGCCGTTGCGGCCGTTTCTTTTTTATTAATCTTTGCCTGGCTGGGGGCTGACTGGGCCACCCGATTTCAGTATGTGGTTATGGCACTGCTGGTAGCCGCTTTGCTGTCATTTTTTGTCGGCGGCATCCCGCGATGGGACAGCGCCATGCTGATCCGGAACTGGGCCGCCCCCGCTGAAAAGCCTGATTTTTGGTTGCTGTTCGCCATTTTTTTTCCGGCGGTAACCGGATTTACCCAAGGGGTCAGCTTGTCCGGAGATTTAAAAGACCCGGGTAAAAGTCTTCCCATGGGAACCTTTCTGGCTGTCGGGGTGTCGATTCTGGTGTATTTCGGAGTGGCCTTGGTCTATGCCGGTACATTGTCCAATGAGGCCTTGACCAGCTCAGGTGCCATGAAGCGAGTCGCCCGCTTCGAACCGCTTATCGATGCCGGAGTTATTGCCGCCACCTTGTCTTCGGCCATGGCATCGTTTCTGGGTGCACCGCGCATTCTGCAATCACTGGCCGCAGACCGTATCTTCCCTTTTTTGCTTCCTTTTGCCAAAGGCGTAGGACCCGCAGGCAACCCGCGTCGCGGGGTTCTGCTGGCTGCCGGCATTGCTTTGTTAACCATATCTCTGGGCAGTCTGAATGTCGTCGCCGCCATCGTGTCCATGTTCTTTCTGGTATCCTATGGTCTCTTGAATTATGCGACATATTTCGAAGCACGGGCGGCCAGCCCTTCGTTCCGGCCGAGATTCAAATGGTTTGATATGCGTCTCAGTCTGTTGGGGTTCTTGGGCTGCCTCTTTGCCATGTTGGCCATCGATCTCAAAACCGGTATCATTGCCGTATCCATTCTGTTTGCCATCCACCAGTATCTGAAACGTACGGCCGGTCCGGCGCGCTGGGCCGACAGCCGTCGAGCTCACAGCCTTCAGCGCATCCGGGAGAACATACTGGCGGCGGCATCCGAACCCGAGCATCCGCGCGACTGGCGTCCCCAAATTCTGGCGTTCTCCAACAACCCGGAGCGCCGTGTTCGACTGATTCGGTTTTCCTCCTGGATAGAGGGACACAGCGGTATGACCACTGTGGTCCAAATTCTTGAGGGTACCGGGGCAAAAATTTATCGGGATCGTCTAAACGCTGAAAACGAGCTCCGTCAGGACATTCAAGCTTCCGGTCTGTCAGCTTTCCCTTTGGTAATGGCCGCCTCTGAATTTGATATTGGCGTAAATTCACTGCTTCAGGTTTATGGCATCGGGCCAATCAGAGCCAACACCATCCTGTTGAATTGGCTCAATCCGGACTCACCGTATTCATTAGTGTATAAAAAAATTTTATTCGGGCGCCAGCTGCGTGCCGTCTATCGGCTTGGCCTCAACATCATCATCCTCAACACCGATGAAAAAAGATGGGAGACCCTGATGGAAAAGACTCCGGAAAGCCGCCGCATCGACATCTGGTGGCAGGGGGATTCCACCAGCCGGCTGATGATTCTACTTGCCTACTTGATGACCCGAAGTGAACCCTGGGAGGAGGCCGTGATCCGGGTTCTGGCGACAAATTATGAAAACGATTCTCCGGAAAATACCCAGCATTTGAAGGGCATTCTGGATGAGGTGCGTATTGAGGCTGAAGCAAAGATCGTTGGCAATACGAGTCTTGACAACATAGTAGAGTTTTCGACAGATGCTGCACTGGTATATCTGCCGTTTCGTCTAAAGGGAGACAGAATCTCAGGTCCTGTAAGCGACCCCTTGGAGACACTGTTGCAGCAGCTGCCGACCACTGCGATGGTACTGGCCACTGAAGATATCGAGTTGGATGCCGAGCCCGAAGAGGGCACTGCCGGAGAAATGGCCGCTGCACAGGATGCGCTGGATGAAACCTTAAAAAAGGCCGAAGAAGCCGAAAAAGCGGCCGCTAAAGCCCGTGAGATAGCGGAAGCAGCCAAGGCCAAGGTGACGGCATTCCAGCCAGACGGACATTCAGACGAAGACCAGGCAGAACAGTTGCGACTAGAGGAGGAAACCCGGCAGGCTGAAATCGAAGCCGACAAAGCGTTCAGAAAGGCTGCCAAGGCCCGGGCCAAGGCACAGGATGCCGAGCAAAACGCAGCGGCACTGGGAATACCGCCGGCAATCGAGAGCGAATAACATAAGACGGTTGTAGATTATTATCAAACGAGGGCAATGATTTAAAACGGAAATGAAACGTAAACTCTTCATGGGAATTTGAGAAACAAAATGTATTCGGCTTTTTTTGATTTCACTTGCTGTTGCCGGTCAAATTTAATAAGCATATAAATAGACAACCATCTGATAGGTAATCGAGATTATCCGAAGCATGGGAACGAACGTGGGATACATATTATGGAAAACGATGATATAAAGCTGAGTATAAACAACGTAAGATCTCGTATACTGCAAATTTTCCCTAACATCCCTGAAGCCGAAATGCGGAGTCTCAATACAGAGCTTATTTCCAAATTATCCGGAATTGACCAAAAACAAATCCTATCGTTGTTAATGTCCAACATGTCTGAATCAGCTATCCGAAATCTTCTAGAACGGTTGGAAAAATGGCAACAGTCCAAAGTTGCTGAAAAGAGGAAACATCCCAGAAAGTCCTCCTTCATTCCGGTTGATTGTTCGAGTGAAGGGGCGTCTTTCACTGACTTCATTCAAGACATCAGCAATGGCGGTATTTTTATTCAGACAAACGGAAACTTTTATGTTGGTCAGCAAATTACGCTTATTTTCTCACTTCCCAAAGCTGAAGAAGAAATAAATATTGACGGTGAAGTTGTAAGACTTGATTCTGAAGGTATTGGCGTCAAGTTTAATGAACCTTTAACGTTTATCTAATATCAAGAAGGATATTCCCTTCACAATAATTTATTAATTGGTGTTGCTATGAAAAAAAGATTAAT
>CALANC010000088.1 GCA_937925895.1 uncultured Desulfobacterales bacterium | reverse complement strand
CCGCCCAGCTGCTCCAGGATCCAGATGGTGGCCCGTGCCGGGGTTCTGACTTTTTTGCCCTTGTAATCCGCAATGGATCTGATGGGCCCGGTCTTTTCGGTCGTGCGGAATCCGGACTCAGAGGTCGTTGATCCCAGATTGAGATAGCGCATGCCGAATTTTCCGTAAGCCTCATTGTAAAGTGCTTCACCGCCGAACTGATAATACCAGGTCATGTAATCCATGTTGGTAAAACCGTAAGGCATGGAGCCGAGAAAATCAAAAGAGACATCTTTACCCACCCAGTAACTGGGCCAATCCCCGACCGCCTCCACCACACCTTTGCTACAGGCATCGAAGTACTCAAAAGCCTTCATCAGGGATCCGGATGGAAACCACTTGATATCAAAATCGCCATTTGTCATCTCTTTCACATACTTGATCATGGCTTTGTCGCCATGGTAGAGATTGATGGCGGGCGTCCAGGTGCTGCCCATGCGCCATTTAACTTTTTCGGCAGCCAGAGCTGTGGAGCTAAATGCAAAAACCACGGCAAGACTTGCGATAAAAAGGAAAAATGCGATTTTTTTCATTTTTTTCCTCCATATGTGTAAGGTTTATCCCTTTAATCCTCCGACTCTATTCTCGACGCTTCTGCTCACCTCCTTCCTTGTGTCTAGTTTAACCAACGCTTATTATGTCGCAAGACGAGACTTTTATCTGTCATTATGTATGGTAACAAAATACCTTCAAACGGGTGATTTTGGCATCTTTAGTAATGTCAATCCGCTTAGGTATTGTCAAGACTAAATATTGATTGGGCATAACCTTCTAGATTCAGTTTTATTCCTAAATAACATTCAGCCAGGATATGTTCTAAAAATGCAATCGGAGCCACGGGTGAATATTAACCATCATCTAAACGCGACAAATATGGATGGATTAATAGGTCAAAACCATTCCGCCATCAAACAGCATATCGCCGCCGATAAGATACCTGGCAAATCTCGAAAACCCGAAAACAAACAGATTGCCGACTTCGATCGGCGACATCATCTCCTTGATACGCGATTTGCCCATCATAACATCCGTGACGACTTCTTCCGGTGTAATGCCGCGCTGCTTGGCCTGGGCAGCAATCTGATTCAATGCCAGCGGTGTTTTGACAAAGCCCGTACTCAACGTAAAGGAACGAACGCTGCCCTCTCCTTCCGCTGAAATGGACTGACTCAATGCTTTTAAACCGAATTTCGTAATATTGTAAACCGGTTTATTCTTGGTGCAGATATGGGCATGGACCGAAGCCATATTGCCGATAACGCCGATCCCGTCTTTACTCTTTTGCATATGTGGAATCGCCAGTTTGGAAAGATAAAAAGGGGCTCTGAGCATCAGGCGTTGCATTAGATCGTATTTTTCCATGGGAAAATTATCTACCGAATCAATGTGTTGCACCCCGGCAATGTTAGCCAGGTATTTGATGGTGCCCAGCCTGGCCGCTTCCCGGATGGCATTTTCAAGGTCATCATCTTTGGTCAGATCAGTTTTGATGAAGACCATCTTGCCCCCGATTTCATCAACCATTTTGCAGGTTTTATCCCCCTCTTCCGCGTTGATATCCAGCCCCACCGTCATTAAATTATTGGCCGCCGTGGCAATGGCTGTCGCCCGCCCAATCCCGGTACCGGCACCGGTAACCACACAGACATTTTTGCTGCTAAAATTTTCATCCTGCAGAAAAAGAATTTCCTCACGCGTAATCGTTGGCTCCTGGGTGTCAACCGGCTTTGTAGTAACCATCGTTATTCTCCTCTCATCTTGTACATGAATTTTGCATGCAACGGTCCTAAAATCCGTATCACAACTCTTTCAATAGATCAAAAACTCAATGACAATCATTAATTAAAGCTTGACAATTATTTCGTATACGTATAATCCGGATACGTGGTAAAAACGAGGACAAAAATGATGCTGACTTCGCTTAAAGAATGCCCATATTATCTGATATCGCGCGTCAGCCTGTCGGTAACAGCTGCCTTGAAAAAAGAATTCGCATCCTCAGGGGTTGAGCAGGTAAAGCCGGCGTATTTATGCGTGCTGATGAGCCTGTGGCAGGAGGATGGATTAAAAGTGATTGAGCTCAGCAAAAAAGCCGGGCTGGAGCCGTCAACCATGACGGGCCTGCTGGATCGCATGGAACGCGATGAATTGGTTGAGCGCTCGACAGATCTCACGGACCGCCGGGTGCTGAGGATTCATTTAACAAAAATTGGCCGGCAGGTTCGCGATCCGGTGCTAAACGTGGTGGACCGGGTGATTACCGAAGTCTTTGCCGGTGTGCCGCAGGAGGGTATCTTGCAAACCAAAAAATTATTGCGTCATGTACTCGCCAATGCGAATCAAGAGAGCTCTTAAAATCCATTTTTTAACTTTTGTTCGTATTGGAGCTTATATCCTGTCGGTGAATGAATCTTAGTTGTTCAATTGGTTTAATTGGTTCTATTGGTTTTATTGGTTTAGGGAATTGAAAGGACAGATGAAATCCCGAACTGCATAACGCCTCGAACAAAGCCGTAGTATTTCTGCTTTGCTAACCAATTAAACAAATTCAACCAATTAAACTCTTGAATTAAAACTATTGCTGGTGAGACACGATGAGGAGCCGAAACGGATATGTCTAAAAAAACTGTAAAAATGGGTTATGCCTGCGCTTATGCACCACTGGTCTTAATCGATGCAGCCGGCTATACGCCCTATCGCATTCTGCCGATGAGCGAGTGCCCGGATCAGGCCGGGCAGCTGCTGCACGACAATCTCTGCCCGCATGTCAAGCGCATTCTGGATCG
>CALANC010000087.1 GCA_937925895.1 uncultured Desulfobacterales bacterium | reverse complement strand
TTCAATCCGGTACTTGTAATATTTCTATTTATCAACAAACTTTCAACCCTAAAATCTTTACAGATATCACAATATCGGATACAAAGTTTTACAGTCCATATACTGGTAAGATATCTGTAATCAACCACCCACTTCCTTCGCTATCGATTTATCCCACCAATCAATACCACTATGTAGCATATAAGCATTTGAAATATTAAATAATTTATCATTTGACATAAAAACTTCCTTATAATATTGAATTTAATATTGATTCTCTCCTGAAACCTGTTCTTTATCTCGAATCCGTTAAAGTCAAATATAGTGGTAAATACCATTTCCCGTAGTGTATGAAACTTTCTGTATAAATCAACCGGAGGATGTTTCGATGGTAAGAAAACCAACCTATGAAGAATTGGAACAAAGGGTCAAGGAGTCATTTAGTGGAAAAAAGGAATTCGCCATTTCTCTTATTGATAACGCTCCGATATTTTTTGTAGCACTAGACGCCCAAGGCAAAACCCTGATGATGAACCAGCTTATGATGAAGGTACTCGGCTACACGGCTAATGAGGTTGTAGGTAAGGATTATCTTTCTAACTTCGTCCCGAAAAAAGACAGGGATATGCTAGCGTCTGTTTTCAGGAAATTGACTGCGGATCACGAACATACTTTCAACGAGAATCACATTCTTTCCAAAGATGGTAAGGAGTTCCTTGTTGAATGGCATGGCACACCAGTTTTCGATACAAGCAGTAAATTACAATATTTTTATGGCATAGGAATAGATATCACGAATCGAAAGCAGATAGAACAAGCACTGCGAGAGAGTGAAAAAAGATTCCGCACTTTGGTAGAAACAATGAATGAAGGTTTAGGGGTAGCAGATGAGAATAGCGTGGTAACTTACATAAATGATCGTCTATCCAAAATGATTGGATATTCACCGGATGAAATTATTGGTCGTCCAATCTATGATTTTATTGATGAGACCTATCATGAGCTTGTAAAAGAAATAATTTCTGAGCGAAAAAGTGGAGAGAGTGGATCTTATGAATTGGTTTTGAAAAGAAAAGATAATCAGAAGGTATATACGATTTTGTCCCCAAGCCCGATCTTTGATGTTAAAGGACAATACTGGGGTAGCTGTGGAGTAATGACAGATATAACCGAACGCAAGCAGGCAGAGGAGGCGTTAAAGGAGAGCGAATTAAATCACAAAACGTTGATTCATAATATTCCGGGTATGGTTTACAGAGGATATACAGATTGGTCGGCAGAAATTATTAGTGGTAGTGAAGAAATTTGCGGTTACACCAAAAAAGAGATTAATTCTGAAAAAGAAGGCTGGCTCAATATCATTCATTCTGAAGACAAGGCAGGGGTCTTAAGGGAAGGCTCTGAATTGGTAAAGGGAAAACACAGCACCGTTCAAACATATCGAATCGTAACCAAAGGCGGTGGCAATCGCTGGGTTGAAGACCGGAAGACATCACTTTTTTCTGAAGAAGGAGAGTTTATAGGAATAGATGGCATTGTATTTGACATCACCAAACGCAAGCAGGCAGAGGAGGCTCTGTGGAGAAGTGAGGAAAGATTGACTGCATTTTTGGATTCAGCCACTGATGGATTTATCTTGTTCGATTCAGAGTTAAATTACGTTAAGATGAACCAAGCAGCTCAAGAAATAACTGGTGTTGATAGAAAAGAGGTCATCGGCAAAAATGTTTTAGATGTTATCCCTGATTTTAAAGAAACAGGTCGATATAATGAATACAAAAAAGTGATGAAAACAGGCGTACCTCTGATTACACCCGATCTTAGACCTCATCCTAAATTTGGCAATAAGCGTTTAAATCTCAAGGCTTTCAAAGTGGGCGATGGGCTTGGTGTTATTTTCACTGACATCACCGAACGCAAACAAATGGAAGAGAAACTAAAAGAAGCTCACGATGAGCTTGAACAACGGGTGGAGGAAAGAACCAAAGATTTGGAAATCAAGACAGAAAGACTTGAAGAAGTAAATGCTGCAATGAAGGTTTTGTTGGAACACAGTGAAATGTATAAACAAGAGCTTGAAGAAAAAGTTTTGTCTAATATAAAAGAATTGGTTGATCCCTACCTGGAAAAATTGGAAGGAGGCACATCGGATATCAGAAAAATCTATCTTAGCATTATAAGATCTAACATAGACGAAATTATCTCCCCATTTACCCGAAAATTGTCCAGCAAATATTTAAACCTTACACCCTCGGAGATTCGGATAGCAAATCTTGTGAAACAGGGAAAAACATCAAAAGAGATAGCAGGCCTATTGAATGTATCCGGAAAAACGGTTGGATTTCACAGAGAAAGTATTAGAAAAAAACTTGGCCTGAAGAACAAAAAAGCTAATCTCAGGTCCCATCTTCTGTCCCTCCAATAATCCCAGATAATAACTGGGAATCTTCTAGCAATCTTTTCGGCTTCAATATGCTTGCATTTAGCAGGACTTTCAGCATATTTATGGTTACATAACCATTATGATTTACATTGTTTTCACATAATGGTTCTCCTTTGCCCCCGAGGGTCTGCCATACTCTCGGGGGAGTTTCTTATG
>CALANC010000086.1 GCA_937925895.1 uncultured Desulfobacterales bacterium | reverse complement strand
TTACGCCATACCGTTTTTGTGGAAATTTTTTCCCCAGGCTAAAGATACGGTTAAAGGAGATATACTTTATCTTTTGGGTCAAACCGGAGATGAAAGTGTGATTCCAAAGCTTAAAGCAGTATTAAGCGGTTCCTATTCCTTGGACATCAAAGAGGCGGCTGAAGAAGCGTTGGAAGCATTCAACTATTGACTTTTATTATAAATTTATCTAATTTTTAAGTTTATAATGCCCGCGAATCTTCCCCCTGAATATTTTAACACCGAAGAGCGATACCGCGCAGCGAAAACGCCTGCAGAAAAACTTGCCTGCCTCGAAGAACTGCTTACCCTTACACCCAAACACAAAGGTACGGATAAATTAAGGGCAAGCCTTCGCAAACGAATCTCTAAGCTGAAAACAACCTCCCAGACAAAAAAAAGTCTGAGCAAACGAGAGTCTGCCTTTCAGATTGACAAAGAAGGTGCCGGACAGGTGGTGATTGTCGGTCCGGCCAATGTGGGCAAATCAGCTCTGGTGGCGGCGTTGACCAACGCCACTCCGGAGGTGGCGGAATATCCCTACACGACCTGGGAGCCGACACCGGGGATGATGCCGGTGGAGAATATTCAAGTCCAGTTGATCGACACTCCCACGTTTAGCAGAGAATATGTAAAACAGGAGTTGATCGACCTTATTCGGAGATCGGATGTGGTGCTGTTAACCGTTGACTTACAAACGGATCCATTACAACAATTCGATGATGTGCTTGTCTTACTAAAAGAGCATCGCATTATTCCTGATCATACAGGGGAGAGCGATAACCGCCGGCCACACCCAACCGTTATCCCGTTTTTGGTGCTGGCCAATAAGCATGACAATGAGGATTTAGATGAAAATTTTGAGATCTTTTGCGAGTTGATTGAGGGAGACTGGAATCTAAGCTCTGTTTCAGCAAGCACCGGTCATAAACTTGAGATTCTGAAGAGAATCTTGGTAGATATGTTGAATATTATTCGCGTATACTCTAAATCACCCGGGAAAAAACCTGACACTACCTCTCCGTTTGTTTTGAAAAAAGGAAGTACCGTTACAGATTTTGCCGGGAAAATACATCAGGATTTCTCGGAAAAGCTCAAAACCGCAAGGGTTTGGGGCACATCAGTATATGACGGCCAGATGGTTCAGCGAGACTATATTCTTCAGGACGGCGATATTGTGGAGCTTCAAATATAGTTTTTTATTTCCCTTCTAACCGATATCATAACAGTCTAAAATTTCCCCAAAATAAAGGGTGTGATAATCTTTTTCCGGGTAAAGCTTATGGTATTCCTCGGCAAGAGATGACGGATCCATAGCCGTTTTATAAACGATTCTGCATTCAAGATGGATACCCGGGGTGTCGATAATCGGTGACTTGACGTGCTGAGCATTGACCGTTTTCATGTTGCATGCTGCATACTTGTCGACATCTCGCCCGGATTTTGTTCCGCAGAACATTATCTCATCGTGCATATCCGTCGATGGAACGGACACGGTAAAATCGCTGGCTTTCTCGATGAGCCCAAATGTGTACCGGGAATCCCTGACTGCGATCATAAAAATGGGTTTTCTCCAAATAAAACCCATCGTGGCCCAACCAATGGTCATCGTGTTAAGATCGTCTCCGGATTTTACGGTTAAAAAGGCTCCTTTCTTGATCTGGATCATCGCTTTTTCAGCTATTGCCATGTAATCTACTTTTTTCATAGTATCCTCAAACAGTTGGATATTATCTATGGTTAAATTTGGTGAGGATGTTGACGACTTCTTCTTCTGATACATCTGTCCAAAACTCGTAAGCACTTGCAACGGCAAACCTCATGCCTCCACGGATATTCGGACAGTATAGCGCTTCAACTTCTTCACTGATTTCTTCAACCGACCGGCGGTGTCCCGTCGGCACCGCAACAGTAATATGGGCGGCACCACTCTTACGCAATGCCTCGATGGCCACACGCATGGTAAAGCCGGACGCCAGCCCGTCGTCAACAAGGATAACCGAATGCTTCGAAAGGTCGGGGAAAGGTCTTTTGCCTCGAAGCCTGTCAACCCGCCGGACCACCTTAGCGGAAGTCTTCTTAATACCTTCTTTAACCTCTTCCTCGGTTAGAGAAAGATGCCGCAACATATCATTATTCAGTTTGAGCGTCCCATCGAAGGCGACTGCACCGTAGCCGGCCTCTGTGTTCCATGGAAGCGTTATCTTGCTTACAACGGCCAGGTCGAAAGGCAGATTGAGCTGCTCGGCCAGCACGACTCCGACAGGTACGCCTCCTGCCGGAATACCAAGAATGAGGCCGTCGACTTTCTTAAAATCAACCAGCATGTCTGCCAGGATTTTTCCGGCATGGGCCCGATCTCGGAAAACCCTGGTTCGTTCTCTCAATTTAATTAGATCAATGATAGCGATTTTCCTTTCATGTCGCTTTCCTTCACTTTGCCAAGAATCATCTCAACTAAGCTGCAATGCTTCCCCGGGGAATCCTTTTAAATCCTGCTTTTGAAGCATGTAAGAGGTCATGCTTTTTTCTGAAAGGTGATATGCTGACAAGTTCTGTTCTATTTTCACGTAACCAAGTCGAGTTTCATATCACCTTGAAGAAACTGGCATGACCGAAATATAATCACTTCACTTCCTCAGCAATCCAGTTTAGAAATGCCTGATTGCCGTCTGAAACAGACAGACTTAATACACAAGGACAGTCATAGCTATGTAAGGATTTCACTTTTTCAATCAGCGCAGGAACACGGGTCTCTTCAGTTTTAGCGATCAGGATCGTTTCGTTGTCATCTTGCAGTTCATTCTCCCACATGTACATGGAATTCATGTTGTCAACGATATTTACGCAGGCAGCAAGCCCGGATGTTATCAACTCCTTGCCGATTGTTTTGGCTTCTTCTTTGTTTCCTACGGTCATATAAATCAAATGAACTTTCATTGTTTCACCTCATCACGCCTGAGTTTTATCTCAACCGAAATATCTGAACATAGGTCTGAAAATCACTCCAATCAATTGATACCAAGAGATTTTGAAATAGTCCAATAAAAAAGATTGTTCCTGGACGAATCTTTTTTGCTACTTATATTTCGGAAAAAATCTCCAAAAGAGTTGCAGTGATCCAAAAAGGGTTCAAGGGGCCAAGGGTTCAAGGGGCCGAGTGGATATGCTTAAGAATTGTTGGGATTTTACAGTTTGGTAAAAGCCGTATGGTCGCTGTTTGCATCCTGAAAAAAACGAAGTAATTTCTGAAAGAAGAAAGATTTTGAGACCCGGGTCCTGCTTCCAGGGGATTTAATTTATGTAAATAAAGAAAATTAAAAAGCTCTCAAGGATGATACAGTGGAAGATGAAAAGCTGCTCAAAGCGTTGTTAAAATCATTGTAGAACAAACCCTTGGACCCTTGACCCCTTCAATCCTCGAATCCTCTTCTCCAACTAAATTGGAGAAGAGCCTATTTTGGCAATAAACCATATAAAGATCCACCAAAGAAAGGATAAACGATGAAGACCTTCAGGTTTTTTGTAATATTGTTATTACCGTTCGTTTTAATTTTTTCCGGATGTATGCACTATCAAAAGATTCAACAGGTGGAAAAAAGTACGGTCTTTTTGGGCGGAGGCAAAGAGGAGAGTCTGGTTCAACGTCATGCACCTGTTTTTCTGACACACAACTTCGCGGCGACATACAATCGGATCGGTCGCCCTTCAGCCAGATACGACAACAGCGGGCGGGAACAAATCTATGTAGAGGTCGACAATCCGGTTATTTATTACTTAAAACGCGACTTCTCCACAAAAAATGGACGCTATACCAATTTAATCTATAGAGTCCACTTTTCTAAGATTCCTTATAGTTTGATTCCGTTTCATTTAACGGCCGGGAAAAACATAGGTGTTATGATCGTAATTACAATCGATTCGGCCAAAAGGCCTGTTTTAATTACTTCGGTTCATACCTGCGGGTGCTATCGGGCCATTGTTCCCACATCTTATCTTCCAAATGATGCGTTGCCGTTGAAATGGGAAAAAGGGCCCGTAAGGGTCTATGGGGAGACCTTGCCCGGACGATTGGACTATGCCGACAAAAAAGATCCCAAATTGCTGGTTTATATAAGGCCGGGTGTTCACCGGGTGATGGACTTGGAAATCATCGATGAAAATGAATTGAAGGAAGGTCAAAGTCTTTCCATTATTCCAACATCTTTAAAGCCGGCCCAGGATCTGGAATCTATTCCTTTGAACGGCGACAAAACCAGCCTATATCACCAGAAAGGTGTTTTGAAGGGTTATGTTAAGGGGTCGGTTAAAATCTGGGAGTCTGTTTTTCTAAGTCTGCTCAGCATGGATTTGTTTGTTGGAACTGACAAAGTTTATGGGGATGCGAAAGAGACAGGCAACCAATTTTATACCAGCCTGAAACCCTGGAATCGCACAGCGTCCGACATGTGGAATTTTGCTCAATTTCTTGAATTTTGGGGGTGGAGGTTATGAGCCGTCAGCCGGCACCAATATTTTTTCTTTCGATGATGAGCAAACCGATCAAGACGTGTCCGGTGAATGGTTCTTCTGCATTTTTTGTGATATGGACGATTTCTGTTTTTAAGGATTCGGGTGGACCTTCGGCTCTTGGAGGATTAAATGTCATTGCCAATGTGTCACCGACCTTCAGCTGTTTCAATACCGCCGAGCTCTCATTTACTATAATACACAAACCTTTTGAGGATATATCTCTCAATTTGAATTGATATATAAAGTGGTCTTTTGACAAAAACTCTACGCTGTAAAATCGATCCACTATCCTTCTGGATTCTGATCTTTTTTCCGCCATGACGTTGTTTTCAGTTTTTCCTTCATGTCTTATCTGAGTCTTTTTTTAGTTTTTTTTCAATTTCAGCGAAAAGATCTTTTTGCTTCTTTACCTGTTTAGCCTGAATAGACTCTATCTTTTTTGTAAAATCTTTTTTGGAATCCTGAAACTTTTTGAGCGCTGCTTCAAGCTTATCTTCCTTTTCGCCCCTTTGGATTTCTTCAATTTTTGCATGGTTTTTTATAAATAAACCCGTTCCAAAAGCGCCTTCGACCAGATCAACAATCCCCATACTCTTGAGTTTGTTACATATGAGATTGCCCTGTTCCAAAGAAAAAGATAATGCCTGGGAAATTTCATCAACAGAGGGTGGCTTAGCATTTTGATGGGAGAGAACCCTTATCGCT
>CALANC010000085.1 GCA_937925895.1 uncultured Desulfobacterales bacterium | reverse complement strand
TTAAGCTGCAGCGAACTTCCAGATTCAAATGGCACATGGCGCACGCCGTTATAATACAATCTGTACCTGCATTTCGGGCACCTTGAATAATTCTATCGACCAAGGGGGTAACAACATCAGGGCGGGCCACGGAAAGAAAGGTGCCGCAGCATTGGGAGGTATGGGGCCAAGGCAGGGGAGAAGCCCCCAGAGAAGCAAGAATTTTTTCCATCAAGCCATGATATTCTTTTTCTCGTTTTAATGCCGGTGGGTGTGCCAGCATACAACCATAGTAGGGGACAAATTTTAGCCCGCCTAACCGCTTTGTGCGATCTTTGGCAAATTTTAAAAGATCAATGCCATCTAAAATCTCGAAGAAATGCAGGATTTTTAGTTTTGGATCAAATGGTTTACACCACCTCTCTTCGTACCTGAGTCTTGCCTCATCATTATTTTTTAAATGATGGTGAGCGTCTTGAAGCCGTAACAGGCAACTCGGGCAGGCAGCGACCAAGGGTCTCCCTGAAGGGGCCAATGATAAGTTGCGGGTTGCAAGGTCAAATGCAAGTTCTGAATTGATGCTGTGGGCTGATGAGCTGCCGCAGCAATTCCAGTCGTCAAGTTCCACCAGGTTATAGCCGAGGTGGTCGAATAAATTTTTTAGGGAGAGATTGCTTTCCGTTGCCGTTGAGTCAAGAGAACATCCGGGGAAATAGGATAAATCGATTGTCGCTTTTCTATTCATAAATCACTCGCTCCGGCCGCGGTGTAAAGGTTTCTCTGATTTCACCGATGGCTTTAATTTTAGACGGCATCAAGTGGAGTTTCCCTTTGGCAAACATTTTCAGACCCACCGCAAAATCGGAAAACCAGTCCCATTTCCTTGCTTTATATCTCAGCATAACTTCCAGCTTGTGGGTTCTGCCGTGGCGTTTGATGGTATGCAAAACATCTCTGTGGAAGTTTAAAATGTCAGGTTCACCGATAACTGCTTCTTCTCGGAGCGCTATCTGGCGCAACCCGTCCATAAATCCAGCCATGTCGATTCCCATGGGACACTGAATTGAACAGGTGTGGCAGCCGACACAGAGCCAGATGGTTGAGCACTCAAGTGCCTCTTTCCTGAGACCCAGTTGTACCAGTCGTATAACGCTGTTGGGAGGATAATCCGTAGTCTGATAAAAATGACACCCAGCGGCACAGGTTTTGCAATGATAACATTTGTTTATGTTCACTCCTGATGTCTTTTCTATCTCCGAGGTAAAGTCGAAATTTAAATGGTCTAACTTAATCAATTCTTTTGATGGAAAATATCTATCGGCTTTCACGGTTCATAATTCTCCCTTATATAATTTATTGATATCGTTCTATTTAATCTTTCTCTTTTTAAGCGTTCAACATGGAATTTTCGGGCTGGGCTCGTTTTTTTCTATTGGGAATGTACACCCATTTTGAAGCGTTAATCAAATAAACCACATCGCAATATGTTACAATGTGGTATCATTGTCAAATAGATTTTAAAAAAGATATACGGCAAGAATGCCATCTTCATGATTTCAGAATGATCCAAATGAGTTAATAATAAGAACAAAATCCACCAGCTTCGGAAAAAAATGTCTGCTTCTGGATATAATTTAGGTGTGATAAAAAAGCTTTACAAGCCGATTCCAACCAACTTTGGGAATATTTCCATAAATATCGCTTCCTAATAGACCGCCGTCAGCAGCCAATGGGCCAGCCTCATCTTCTATCACTTGATAAAGCCGATCGACTTCTTCTTTTAAAAAATCTTTTGTTTCACTGCCTAACATGAGATTTTGCAAATCCTTGCGAAGATTCTCTGAATGAGCCCTCAAAACCCAGCCCTCAGTGTATGGATCTTGATTAGCGAGGTTTCCCTTTTCTCTTAACTTGGGATTGATAGAAGTAACAACACCACCAACCGGTGAAAGCACTTTTGTCTCGTTTGAACCCCGGCGCATTATGATATCCGCACGGTTTTGTTCTAAAGTTTTACCAATCAGTGGAGCCTCTATACCATCGAGAGGACCCAAAACGCGTAAAGCAAAATCATCTAATCCAATCCGGACTTCAAAACCTTTTTCCACCCTCACCCATGCATGTCCCTTATGGAGATAAAATCCATACGGGATCTTAAATCCTTCGATATCAATGAAATCAACCGGTCTGACCACGGCATGGACGGTGTACTGGTCATTAAAATATTGATCAAATTCGCAATCTCCACATTTGTAATCCCTATTGCAAGCCCTGAAATTGATGCGTCCTTTCATATGGTGCAGGCATGGACGTTTCCATAAAGGTCTTTCTTTTAGCTTATCTTTCCAGAAAATCAATTTGCTTTTTTTCCCCGCCGGGATTTTACCTTGCATTCTGAGTCTCTTGTTTTTATCGCAAACACGCCTCAAGGCTCTGTCAAAACGGCAAGCCGGACAGTCATAGTTGCTGAAACAAAACTTGCGTTGAACGACTTCTGCCTGCATCCAAATGCAAGAACACTGCTTTTCTGTTAATTGATTATCCAAACGGATAGAATCCATTTTTTCCTGCCTTTCTTGAGGCCTTTGAAAAACGCCCCTTTTTGCCCAATCCCTGCATCAGGCTTGAATTTTTCATCAGCATTCAACTAAAACTTATGAGAAATCCGATATCGCCCTTATTTCTAAACTACAATGGCGTTTTTAAATAAACGTGTTATGTCTTGAGAAAAGTTCTTGTCAAGTTTTTCCACCCAAGATCCGGAAGATTTCCATAGATATCATCTTGCAAATAACCACCATCAGCTGCCAAGGGACCTGAAACTTCTTCTATCATTCCTTCCAGCGTGTTGATTTCATTGTTGACCCAGCCCAAACTGTCCGTATCTGTCATGAGTTTTTTAACAGTTTTCTCAACATCCGGAGTGCGTACCATGAAAAGCCAGCCATCACCATACGGCTCTCGATTGGCTATCCCGGGATTTTCTCTAACCTTTGAATTAACCTCCACAATTACGCCATCAACCGGAGAAAGAATATCTGCAAGATTATTCTTCCGCCGCAATCCCCATCCGACACTGTCCATGTCGAGATCTTTCCCCATTAAAGGAAGATCGAATGCATCGGCTTTTCCCAGTAGCTTGAGCGAAAAATCATCTAGGCCAATTCTGATGTATCCGCCGCTTTCAATTCGAGCCCAAGTATGCCCGTTATGAAAAAAGTAATCCATTGGAACATCGAAACCTTTGACATGTTGCACTTCAAAGGGAATATTTTTAGTTTTAACCGTCCACACGTCCTCAAAAAGCTGGTCAAAATCGCATCTGGAGCAATTATAGTTAAAACTGCAAATTCTATTTTCAATGCGGTATGTGAGGCTATGCCGGCAAGTCCTGTCTGTACCTGGTCTTTTCCGCATGGAATTCTGCCAACTGATCTTTTTACCTTTTTCTACTTGATTCTGCATTCCAAGATCATATTTGCAGGTGTTACAATCATAAAAATTGTTGCAGTTTTTGAATTTTACAACACCGGCCTGCATCCAAATGCAAGGATTTGTAATTTTGGCCTCCTTGTCCGGCTTAAACATCCAAACCTGTCCCCCAAAAACTGCCCTGATCTCAGATTCTTTACCGAGATCCTGCCCACCGCCTTTTCTGTAGGAAGAACCATAACCGAACCACCTTTTTTGATCCTCTTTTATTTTTTCTGCCATCCCCCTTACTCCTTTGTTTAAAGTTTTGGTTTGATTTCTTTTGAGACATATATAGAGCAAGGGGCGTGCCAAGTGAAATATAATTTGGGGAATAAAAGCATAACTGTTTAATATTAATCTTTATATATAATACAAACCGTTATATGGCTTCGCTTTAATCATCGACCTCACATGTAGAAATTCACCACAGTTTGGCCGATCAACGCGTTCCCATTTATAAACAGCTTGGTTTTATACTTTTTAATAACAAATAGTTATAAAATTGTTGATTTTTCCTGCAATCAGATTTGTATTTTCCTACAGTTTTTTAATGTGGCTTTAGGAGGCGTTCAATGACGATTTGTCTCGGGAGATGCCCGCTAGTATCCTCAGGCTTTAAAGTGCCGCCATTTTTTCGGCTGCCCAATATTCATGCCTACACTACGATATCATGACCTTTACCACATTCAAGGTTTCTCCCTTCAGGGTTTACAAATCAAGGCTTAAAATATTTTAGGTTTAGGTTTGTAATCAATATCACGGAGCCTTTGATAACTGCTTCCATATATTTTAACTTTGAAATTGCGGTGATATCGTTTTTTAATAGGGGCAAATCCTTTTTACGGGGTTTGCCCTTTATCTTTTATATTCAAAACATTTTTATAATGTATCTTTTCTCATTTCTATTTCGTCTTAAGTTTTAAAAAGGAGGGAAATG
>CALANC010000084.1 GCA_937925895.1 uncultured Desulfobacterales bacterium | reverse complement strand
TGGGATAATTCTCAACAACCAAAAACAGATCGCCAGTTGCCCTGGAAAGTTGAGATTGGGAAATATCCAGTGCGCCAAAATCTTCTTTGGTTAACACGTTTTTATTCTTTGTTTGATTTAAAACATCGAGCGCCTTTGTTCGTGCTTTAGTTATGGCCTCAAGTGTCGTCCGTTCATGTGTCATACTAGCTTTCACGGTGTTAATGAGGTTTGGAATCAAATCCAGTCGACGCTGACAAGCCACTTCAATCTGTGCCTTTCCTTCCTGAACCGACTTATCCGCCTTTACCAATCCATTATAAGTTATAATAATGACCACACTTACGCCCGCCAAAACAATCATCAGAAACAGTGCCACAAAAATGTTAACTTTTCCCTTCATTTCAAACAACCTCTTCATTATTATCCTTACCTCTTTTGGAAATAAGGTTTGGTTTTAAAGTGGAATAGTGCCGCCATTAAATTCGCCGGAAAGATTCTTGTCCATTTGTTATAAATACCAACCCTTTGATTAAATTGCTGTCGAGCATAAGTGACAGCATTCTCTGTTTCCTCTATCTGGTTTTGAATCGTTAAAAAATTAACATTTGATTTCAAATCAGGATATTTTTCTGCCAGGGCGGACATCTGCTTTAAGTGCAAATTTAGATGGCTCTGAGCTTCTTCGAATCCTTCAAGTTCGTTTTCCTTAGACAAATCCTTTAAATCAACCTTTTCCAATGCCGACCGAGCATAACCTCTTGCTTTGGTTACTTCATTGAAGGTTTGTTTTTCATGCTCTGCATAATCCTGAGACGCCTGTGTCAAAGCAGGAATAAGATCTAACCGTCTTTGATATTCAGCCTCGACATTTGCCCAGGCTTGATGTACCTGTTCTTCTTTACCGGCCAAATTATTATAGAAAAGTAAGAGAATAATCCAGGTGGTTGTAACAATGAGTAAGACAAAAACGATCAGAAAAAACATCGCTGTTCCGCTCAATAGTGTCCTCGTTATGAAGACCGTTCCAACAGTCAAAGTTAACAATAGCAAAAAGAAATATGCCGTAAATTGATTTCCTTTCTTCTTTCGATGTTTTTTCAGTTGATCCACGTCCACCTTGATTTTTTGTTTCCTATTTTCAGATTCTTGGAAGGCATCTTTTAAAATTTCCGCTTGTACTTCTGTGATTTTGCCATCTTCTAACATTTTGCTAATGTTTTGCAGATCATCCATCATCTGTCTCCTCTACAAACTCCTTATGATCTGAGCCGCTTTTTCGGGGCTGATTTTACCTTGTTCCACCTTCTCCAGCAATTTCTTTTTATAATCCTCCCGATCTTTCATCTCATTTTTCAAAGCCATGATAATCTCATTCAATCGCGTTCTCACTGTTGGGTAGGTGATGCTCAAAATCTGTGCCATTTCTTTTAGACTTCCACTGCTTAGAAGGAATAGTTCTATAAATGTCTGATGCTCCTCTGATAACGAAAACAATGGGGACGAATAAAAACCACCTTCAATGCTGATATTACATTTCAAACACGCCACCTTTTTGATTCTTAGCTTTTGTTGGCAACAAGGACATTCTGTAATGTTCATTTCTTCCCTCTAACCATAAGCCTAACATAAAATTAAAATATTTCAAGATATTTTTTAATTTTATTAAAATAAAAAGTAATATCATCTTAATAAAAAATAGGGGACATCCTATATTCCCCTATCTGAAGTGTTTGTTGGATCAACCTTTTTGGCGAAAAACACAAAAGGAATGGCAAAGGGCCCGAAAAAAAACCCCATTATTGCCCAATAGATTTTATTTGCACCTCTTTTGTCAGCAATTAAATATAGCAAACCTGCAAAACAGATAGATATTAAAATTAGTATCAGATACCCCATCTCGAATCTTTTAACACTTTTTTACCATTGCGTAAGGAAAATAAAAAGAATTATGAAAAAATTTGTAATTAATGAAAGGGGACAAAAGGAGAGGTTCAGCCGACAGTTTCCTTATCTTCAAACTTAAAAAAACACATCAGAAAAGATTTGATGAATTATTCTTCTGCATAAGGTTTGCCACACTCTTTGCATCGCCCATCAGGGCCAATCACCCCAATGCAGCTCTCATCGAGGCATAGTGTGCGGGTTTCCCAATCGATATCTTCCTTAGATTCAGACTCTTCATCCTCAGCGAATTCTTCATCCTCAGTGAATTCTTCATCTTCAGTGAATTCTTCATCTTCAGCGAGTTCTTCATCTGTGTCAGACACATCCAATTGTTTTTCTGGGGGGGCGCTTTCCTTCTGTTTGCTGTCATAAGGTTTGCCACACTCTTTACACCGGCCATCAGGACCGATCACGCCGATACAGCTTTCATCGATGCACAGTGTGCGGTTCTCCCAATCGATGTCTTCCTCTGGTTTGGCTTCTTCGTTTTCCATTTTTTCCACAATTTTAAAGTCATTTAGGTATGAATGACTTTAAATCAATTTTAAACCAATTTGTAAAGATGTTGCTCATATTATTTTGGCATTAAAGCTCTTCAGGTGTAAATGCCACGACATCATCAATTATAGCCGTATCTGCAAAAAGCATAACCAGCCGGTCCAAACCGAGTGCGTTGCCGGCTGCCTCGGGCATAGACGGTAATGCCTGTAGAAATTTTTCGGGTAAAGGATAAACGTCTTTTTCAGATTCGATGCGGTTTCGTTGTTCCTTTTCAAACCGCCTTCTTTGCTCAACAGCATCAGTGAGCTCGGTGAAGCCGTTACAAAGCTCCAGGCCACCGATGTAAAGTTCGAATCGTTCGGCCAGGGAACGGTCCTTTAATTTTAGCTTCGCCAGAGAGGAAAACGTCGCCGGATAATCATAAAGAAAAACCGGTTTTTCAAGACCGAGATTCGTTTCAATATCGGTAACCATCACTTCGTCGAACCGATCTTCTTGGAGAGCCATTTTCATAGAGATCGAAGAGAATTTGTGGAAAGCCTCATCCACCGACATTCTCGGCCAGGGGGTATTCAGATCGATGTTTACCCCCTGATACACCAAAGCATCTCCGAAACCTTCACTGATGGATATAAATCTTATCAATTCTTCACACTGGTTCATCATCTCTAAATAGTCGCAGCCGGCGGTATACCATTCCAGCAGGGTCAGTTCGGGCAGATGTCGGATGCCCCGTTCCTTTTGTCGGAAACAACGGCAGATCTGGAAAATTTTTTTAAATCCGGCCGCAAGCAACCTTTTCATGCACAGTTCCGGAGAAGGATGTAAATACCAATCACCTGAAATTTCGACATCTATGTTTGCTTCAGGTGCGGGAGCGGGAATACGGTGAGGTGTTTCGATTTCAAGATAGTTGTTATCAATGAAATATTTGCGGACAGCCTGAATGACCCCGGCCCTTAACAAAAGGTTTTTTTTTATCGTTGATTGTCTATAATTGTCCATGGATCGAACAGTTTCAGAATTTTCGCTTAAATTCACAAGAAAATTTTAGGTAAATATCAAGATTGTACCAGGCAATTTTTTATCGGAAAGGCCAAATTTTTTTACGTATTATTTACAATCTTACACAAACGCCAAACCTGAAAAAGCAAGGTTCACCTCAGGCCGGTGGGTTCTTCTTTTGTCATTGAACTGCAACAGCAAATCGTATGGTTTTCTAAATATTCAGATTATGTTTTTGGAAGGTATGATGTAATATCCTGCACGTATTCCGTCAATACATTGAAACCACCATCTTTTAATACTGAAACCGCTATTTCTCCATCCTGAGCAGCCACCCTTATGACCAACTGGTAAATACCTGGATGATTTTCCTCCGGCCAGGTGACCAGACTCCGAATATTGATCTTTTGTTCTTTCAGAAGCTTTGATACTTCAGCCACGACCCCAATCCGATCTTCGACCAACACGGCGAAACGCGTACTTCCCTCACCAAAACCGATGGCGCGAAGCAGCACTTTCATGACATCATTGGTTGTAATGATTCCTACGAGTTTTTCTGCCTCTGTTACCGGTAGAGCGTTAATCCGGTTTTCTTGCATTATGAGTGCGGCACGTTCAATGGTTGTACCGGGTGAAATGGTAATGATCTTTTTGGTCATGATCATCTCAACAGTCAATTGTGCTAACAAATAGTTAAGCTCGTGGATGCTTAGCGCTGTGGCGGACGAGGCCCAACTTTGCTTAAGATCTCTATCTGAAACCAATCCAATCAAATCTTTCTTATCATTTACCACCAGAAGATGGTGAATACGCTTTTTATCAATAATATCTTTAGCTTTTGTCATGGTAGTATCAGGGGACACCGTCACTAAATCAGTATGCATAATACGGCCGACGTACATAAGGTTACCTCCTTCAAAATAAAACGGAATGAATGGGAAATAAATGCAACATCTCACTTAACTATCGAAATAAAAACCATTTGAACATATTAGAAAAATCGCAGCGGTGTCAACCAAAAACCAAGCAGATGGTAAGGGCAGGCAAAGCTCCCTCAAAGAGACGTTCTAATAAACAATTTCTTTATTGTTTAAATAAAACCGTCCCTCTTCGGTATAATCTATGGCAGGTGAAGAAAAACTGTCTTTAATCGATATTTGATAGTATTGCACAGCATGTAATAGTTTACAATCTTCTGCACAAACTTCTTTGGGTTGATTTTTCTTATTACAGTCTGCACATGGAGAAGAAATCATATCGCCCCCTCTTTTAAGTAAAAACCAAACCGTATTTACAAAGACAAATTAATTCATATCGTTTTTTGGATCTTAGAAATGTCAAGCAACAGAATAATTAGGATAATAAACGGCTATACTTCTCCGGCGGCCTTTTTTTGATCTTGAAAAAATTCACAGCTTTTACACCAGTTGCGAATGTCACCCTTTCGGAAAATTTCTTCGCATGCTTCACGATAGTATTTCATTTTCGGATCTTTGGGGCATTTAATTAAAGATTTGCTCATTCATGCCATCCTTGTGGCCTTCTTTTTTAAATTATTGATATGTCAAATTTTTTTGGAAATGATTAAGATAAAATATTTTGTGTGTCAAGAAAAAAAAACCACAATATAT
>CALANC010000083.1 GCA_937925895.1 uncultured Desulfobacterales bacterium | reverse complement strand
GAGGTCTGTCATCAATGCCTGGATCGATACAGCTGTGACGAATATCAGGAGATTCAACAAACAGATGCACCTCAAGCTGAACAACATGAGCTATTTCAGAATGAGCACCCCGAATTCGTTCAGGATGAACAACCGGAGCTTTTTTATGATGAGCAACCCGAATTTGTTCAGGATGCGGAACCCGAGCTGGTCCGGGATGAACAACCTGAACTGATTCAGGCATTAAACACTCTGCTGGATGCGGTTGACAAGAAAAGATTTGGGCCCAAGAGTTTGAAACATTTAAAAAAAGAGATCGAAGAAATAGCAGAACTTTGCCAGTAAAATCATAGTAAATGAAGATCGTCTACATCCATTATCATCTGAAAACCGGTGGGGTAACCACCGTGTTAAGACAGCAGGTGGATGCTGTTCGCGATACTTGTGAACCGCTTGTCTTAACCGGTGTTCCATCGGAATCTTCGTTTCCTTGTGCAATGGCTACTATCCCGGGACTCGGGTACGACGGGACGGATCAAACGGAATCGAGTCCGGAAAATGTTGCTTCGTCAATCATTCAGGCAATCCATTTAAAATGGAAAGATGGATGCGACATCGTTCATGTTCACAATCCGACATTAGCTAAGAACAAAAACTTTTTAAAAACGCTTAGGGCGCTTCAGAACAAAAAAATAACCCTTTTTCTACAGATTCATGACTTTGCAGAAGATGGACGACCTGCCCATTATTTTTTACATGAAGACTACATCTCAGACTGCCATTACGGTGTAATTAACTCCCGAGATTACAACATACTTTTAAAAGCAGGGTTGAAAAAAGAGGGCTTGCATAAGCTTCCCAATACCATTAAACTGTTTCCTGCCCGCTCAACCTACACAAAAACTAAAGATTATGTGCTTTATCCGATACGTGCCATACGGCGGAAAAATATCGGCGAGGCGATCCTTTTATCCCTGTTTTTCAAAAACAATGAAACCCTCGTAATTACGCTGCCACCCAACAGCCCGAAGGATATTGAAAGCTATGAGGGGTGGAAAGATTTTGTAAAAGACAAAAACCTGAACGTTGAATTTGATGCAGGTTTAACAGAAAAATTTTCAGAGCTTGTCTTATCTTCCCGGTTTATTCTGACGACAAGCATCACCGAGGGATTCGGTTTTTCATTTCTGGAGCCGTGGACCGCAAGGAAGAGTCTCTGGGGAAGAAAGCTCCCTGACATATGTGATGATTTTGAACGGAACGGAATTCGGCTGACCCATCTCTATACCAAATTGGCTGGTCCCGTGGAATGGATAGGGGAAGAAACGTTGTTAATAACCTGGGAAGCTTGTTTACGGAATGCCTTCGCCAAGTTTCGTATGAACATTGATGAACCGGCGATACGGAAAGCTTTTGGAAAAATCACAAAAAATGGTGTTGTCGATTTTGGTTTGCTCAACGAGACATTTCAAAAAATAGTTATTTCTCATGTATTGGCCGGGCAAGCCCAACACAATCAGCTCGCCCGTCTTAATCCCTTTCTTTCGGATCCTGGAGGGGTGACGAAAGAAGAGGAGCTAATTCAAAACAACATGAATGCCATACGCCATAATTACAACCAAACCATCTATAAAAGAAGGCTTCTGGATGTTTACTTCCGGGTCCTCGAATATCCCGTGCGCCAGAGGATAAAAAAAGATGTACTTTCCACCCATTTTATTAATCCGGAAACATTTAGCCTACTCAAATGGAGCGACGATGTTGAATAACGAGTTGATGGCAAAATATATCAGCCCCCTTTTTCCCATCCCAACGAATTTAAAACCGGGCGGCAAATTAAAAAAAAAGATTCGTTGTTTGCTTTTTGATATATACGGAACCCTATTTATAAGCAGGACAGGTGATATCGGCATTGCAAAAAAAGAATCACAGCAGAAAAAAAACCTGAAAGAATTGCTGCTCAAATTCGGGTTGGATGTTTCTCCTGGGAAAATATTAGACGACCTGTTCAGAACCATTGAAAAGACACACGATTCTCTGAAAAAAGAGGGTGTAGATTTCCCTGAAGTTGTTATAGAGCACATATGGATGCGTATTCTTGGAAATGATGATGTTGAGCTTGCGAAGGCGTTTGCGGCAGAATTTGAATTGATTTTTAACCCGGTCTACCCCATGCCGAATCTTCAAAAAATGCTATCCGTTTATAAAGATTTGAATCTTCCCATGGGAGTTGTCTCGAATGCCCAGTTTTACACCCCCTTCCTATTTAACCGGTTTTTAAATGCAGATATGGAAGATCTCGGATTTCACCCTGATTTAATTTTTTTTTCCTACAAATTTGGCTATGCAAAACCATCAACATTTTTGTTTCGGGAAGCGATCGAAAGGCTTAAAAGCAGCGATATCAGGGCAGATTCAGTGCTTTATATCGGAAATGATATGCTCAATGACATCTATCCAGCCAAAACCGTAGGTTTTTCAACCGCTCTTTTTGCAGGGGATACTCGATCTCTGAGGCTCAGGGAGGGCAATCCAAGTTGTAAAAATATTTCTGCCGATATTGTTATAACCGACCTGATTCAACTTCTTGACCATGTACAATAAGCCGGTTATTCAGATGCTCTATCGATATCAATAATTTTACTTTCAAGGTAATCCTTTGTTTCATATTTCGTAACTCTCATGAGTTTTTCCGTTATTATCGCTAGTTTATCGATTTGTTCGCCGATGATCTTTATTTTTTTATATAATGGGTTATCCTCTGGAAGGTCCAACAGCATGAGTTCGGAATATCCGGTAATTACCTGTATGGGCTGGTTCATTTCATGGCAAACGGTTCCCGCCATTTCGATAACTCCTTGGAGCTTTTCTTTTTCTATAAGTGAGTTTTGCAATTCGACAATGCGACGACCGACATTGATTCGAGCCAGGAGTTCGTCCTTGTCAAACGGTTTTATGACATAGTCGTCGGCTCCGGCCTCAAGTCCCTCGATGATATTTTTTTTGTCGCCGCGGGCGGTAAGAAAAATAATATATACAGGTTTGGTCACATTTTCTTGCCGGAATTTTCGGCAGATTTCAACCCCGTCCATACCCGGCATAAACCAGTCAAGGATGACGATTTGCGGCGCATCCGGATGCTTCAGCTTTTCCCATGTCTCTTCACCATCTGTGGTGGTGATTACTTCGTAATTACACTTGGTAAGTACGGATTCCAACATTCTGCGGGTGGTCTGATCATCTTCAGCTACTAGTATTTTCATGGGGAGGAACCTTAAAATATTTACCAATCGATTACAAGCTAAAAAACGCTTAAATTTAATAACCGCGAACTTTCTTTCTCAGCTAATCTGGAGAAGAACCATATTTTAGGGCAGCTCCCTTTTCAGCGGTATTTGCCATCCTGGCATATATGGATAGGTAACCTTTTTCAACTCTGGATTTTGGAGGTTTCCACGCTGCCAGCCGTTTCTCCATCTCATCTGCTGAAATTTGGATATGAAGTTTTTCGTTAGGAATGTCGATTTCAATGATATCTCCGTCCTTAACAACTGCCAGCGGTCCGCCGTCTGCCGCCTCCGGAGAAATATGAGCCACCGCACACCCTTTGTTCGTGCCGGAAAAGCGGCCGTCGGAGATAAAAGCGATCTTGTCTAGCATGTCTCTTGCAGCCAGTTGCCACAGAAACCGCTGCAAGAGAAGCATGCCGGGATCACCTTTTGGGCCTACGTTTCTAACCACTACCACATCCCCTGTATTGAGCTGGTTTGAGATCAGGGCGTCGCAAGCGTCTTCTTCGCTCTTAAAAATCCGGGCCGGTCCCCAGTGTTGGTACATTTCAGGCGGTACAGCTGATTTTTTAATCAACGCCCCGCCCGGTGCCAGATTGCCCCGCAAAAATATGAGACCTCCTTTTTTTGACAACGGCTTATCCAGTGAATATATGATGTTGCCATCTCCGGCAGGTGCCAGTTTCAGCGTCTGGTTGAGCGGTTGGCCGGTAACGGTGATGACATGAGTGAACAGCAACGGTTTTAGTTCTTTCATTATGGCCGGAAGCCCCCCGGCTTCGTCCAGGTCGACCATTAGATTTTCACCGCTGCCCGACGGTGCGACGTTGCAAATGAGCGGGGTTTGATTGCTGATGGCATTGAAGGTTTCAGGTTTGATAATCAAATCCATTTCGGCAGCAACGGCCTGCAGATGGAGCACGCCGTTGGTGGAGCCTCCAATGGACATCAACACGGTGACCGCATTTTTGAAAGCATCCAGAGTCATAATGTCAGAGGGTTTGATTCCCTTTCTGTGAAGTTGGACTACCAGTCGACCGGCCTGGAAAGCAAGGCGCATGAGCCGGGAGTCCGCACCGGGTGTTGCAGCATTTCCAGGTAAAGACATTCCAAGAGCTTCGGCCAAGCACGCCATGGTGTTGGCAGTACCCATTACCGGACAGGCGCCGAATCCCGGACATCCGCGTTCTTTGATTTGGCGGAAATCTTTCTCGCTAATTTTGCCCTCTTTAAAATCCGCTAAGTGCTCGGGGGCAATCCCCAACGGGTCAATGGTGCGTCCCTTGTATTTATTTAATTTCATGTAGCCGCCGGTAACGACCACCGACGGCAGGTTCAGCCGTGCTGCCGCCATCAGATGACCGGGAATAACATCGTCACACACGGGAACAAACACCATGGCGTCGAACAGGTTGGTCATGGCCACCGTCTCAATGTAGCCGGCAATCAAGTCCCTATGGGGTAGGTGGTAATTGTCATGTCCGGCCATACTGGTACAGATGGAACTGATCACAAACTCTCGAGGTGTGCCGCCTGCAGACCAAATGCCCGCTTTGACCGCCTCTGTCACTTTGTCCAGGTGGATCGACGCCGGATTGACCTCACCCCAACTGCTGACAACGCCGATTTGCAGCCGCTCAATTGCCTCATCATCGTATCCGACACCCCTTGTCAGTGTCTGGCGTTCTTCCAGAGCGTAATCCGGCAGGTGCGCGTCTTTTTTTTCGATTGCCATTTTATCTCCTCTCGTAAAAAATCCGATGTAGGGGTTTATTGCGGAATCCCTTTTTCATCCCAACCCCGGAGTCGGTAGTAATCATTTCGCATGTGGGTAAGTTCTTCAGGTTTAATTTCATGACCGGTTTTTTCAAGCTTTTTAAAGAGAGCTTTGGGCAACCAGTCATCTTCGAGCTTCAAGCCTTCTCTCAAATTAAACCACCGCACCAAGGTGGATATGGCCGCTGCCTTTTCTTGCAGAGCGCTTTGATCGGAGGTTAACCCCGTCAGGGCATGAACAATTTCACCCAAACGATCCCATGGATAGAGATCGCGGTAAAATCGGCATAACACCAGTGTGTCGAAAATCGTCAGCCGGTCTTCAAAGTCGACAAAAAGTGCGGCTTTGTCTTCGATTTGATCCGGTGGGATCATACCGGCAAGTTCAGGTTTATAAAAGGTCGCTCTCAAGTGACAGGCGCCTCGATCTGATGTGGCATAAGCAAGGCTCATGCCTTTTAATACGCGCGGATCATAGCCTGCGGGTTCCATGCCTTTTACATGTACAGCAATATCTTCAAGATTCCATTCTTTTGCAGCGTGCCGGATTCCTTCTGCCAGAATGTCACCGATACCCTCTCGACGCGCAATCATGTCCAGTAGTTTGGCGATGGCATCCACATCGCCATAATCGACTGGATAATCAACTATGCCACGCTTAAAGGCTTCTATGGTAAAGGCGCACAGGTTACCAGTCGTAATGGTGTCCATCCCGAGGCGGTCGCAAATATCATTCAGGTAGACGATCTCTTCGATACTGTCAATCATACAGAGCCCGCCAAATGCATAAATGGTTTCATATTCCGGGCCTTCCAATTTGAGACCTGCGTGACGACCCTCTTTGACGATTGTCATCCTGCCGCAGGCCATAAAACATTTTGCGCATGCGTGAGGTTTAACATCGCAATTGGCGTGAAAGGTGTCGGCGCTGATATTTTCCCATTTATCGTATTGTCCCTCTGACCAGTAACGGGTGGGAAATGCATTGGCCATGTTGACTATTTTTACCAGCTGGGATGTTCCCATGGTTTTGTAAGCATTCACTCCGGGGTTGTCTTTGCTCTCTCGGGTAATGGTTTTTGCCAAAGTTCGAACAGCCTCCTGATCATGAACCAGTCGTCTTTGGTCACCCTGAAAGACGATGGCTTTGACTCGCTTGGCACCTAAGACCGTACCCACACCGGTTCGGCCTGCTGATCGCCAGGTATCATTTTTTATCACACAGAAGCGGACCAGATTTTCGGCAGCCGGTCCGATGACGATGGCACCTGCTTTTTTAAAACCGCGATCTGAACGACTGTAACGTTTAATAACTTCATCTTCGGTTTCATAGCTTTCTTTGCCCCAGAGATCTGCTGCATCGTGAAAGTTCACCTCGTTCGGATGGATCTCTAAAACGGTCGGCTTGGCGCATTGGCCCCGGATCACAATGGCATCATAACCCGTAGAATCGATGGCTTCCGGAACCTTACCGCCTGAATAGGATTCCGAATAAAAACCTGTTTGGGGAGATTTGGTATAGACACCATAACGGGACCCCCCCCAAATTTTGCTGCCGGTCACAGGACCGGTGGCAAAAATAAAGCAATTGTCCGGGTGCAAGGGATCGATTCCCGGAGGATTGAGTTCATAAAGGAGATGTGACGCCAGACCTTTACCCCCCAGATATTTTTTTAATACTTCATCATCTGGTTTCTCAATTTCGAATTTGCTCTCATTCAAGTCGATTTTTAAAATTCTGCCATAAAATCCATGCATCTGTTTTCTCCTCGTTGTTTATGATAAAGGTAATTTTATTAAGGAATTTCTATTGGCAAAGATTGTAATTTAATGTTAGGCCATCTAAATTAAAATGCTCGGAATTGTCAAGAAAAAGCAAGCAGATTAGGACAGGCGCCCATGGATCGTGTTCCCGTACATATACAACTGAAAGGTTTTCTTACCTGGTCGGTTCCTGAAACCGACATCATCTTTGATGTTGATAAAGGGACACCATTTGCCGACGTTATTGTTCATCTGGCAAACCGTCACGACGAGCAGTTTCGAAAAACCCTTCTCAATGCAGATGGAGCCCCTGACAATATTTTCTTTTATACCCTCAATGGAAAAATCATCACCTATCCCCGGTTAAAAGAAATCAAGATACGCCAACCAAGCAAGATCGTTATTTTCCCCATTGCAGCAGGGGGATAGATTGACAACACCACAAAGTGGCACTAGATGTTTAGTAGGATAATGTTACCATAGATCTTCTTTTTATTAATAAATTGGTTGAAGAATGAAGAGAAATATTGCTAGAATTATTTATAAAAAAATATATTTTTATTTTTCTGTACCTCTGATATTGATCGCTTTAGGGTTCACTTACGGATGGAG
>CALANC010000082.1 GCA_937925895.1 uncultured Desulfobacterales bacterium | reverse complement strand
TGTTGACCTCCTTTTTTGGTGACATGGTCATGTTTAAAAAAACATTTTCCACCGTAATTATCTTCTTCAGTAAAGCATTGCTTTGTGAGTTTACAAGCCGACATTCTGCCATCAATTTCTACCGAATCACCTCCTTAGGAAAACTATTTTAGGGTGGGACTGCATTCTAAAAAGGACAGTTACAAATGTCAAAATAAAATTACTTAATCCATCTTTTACCGGTTTTACGATTCTATCTTCTTGAGATGGGATTAATGAAACCCCTCAGACATCACACATAGACTCAAAGGTTTTTCAGTAATATTCAGGTTCGAACCTTGTGTGATGATTTTCTATATTTTTATTCGTCTTTTTCAGGAGGCTTGAGTTTAAATTTAAAAACTAGCAAAAAGGCAATCCCGATGATGCCAATAAGTCCCGCTTTTCTCATACTCTCCGGATTTGCATATCCATAAAGGGCCCTAGAATAGTAAGCGTAACGAGGATCTATCTGCCAAGAAGTTCTGATGTCCAAGGCCGACAGATCGTTCCTTCCAATCTTCCGGAAAACCTTGGCTCTCGTTCGATACGCATCGGCAATGTCCCGCGGGTCACCACCAAGCTCAATGGCCTTGGTTGAATCAAAAACAGTCAGGTCATAATTGCCAATGAGAAAATGGGCTTCAGCTCGATTGGAGTAGGCGTTTGCCTGTTTGGGATCTATTTCGATTGCCCGGGTAAAATTGTAAATGGCTGATTGGTAATCTCCGTTTTTCAGATAACCCATGCCCAACATCCGATACGCTTCGGCTTTTGGAGGTGAAAGTTTAATATAAGTCTGGAAATCCTGAATTACATTGTCAAATTTCCCTTGAAAAAAATAGAGCACCCCTCGTTTTTCATAAGCCTCGGTCAGGTTTGGAGCCAACTCCAATGCTTTGGAAAAGTATTTGATTTTCGTGCGGGTTAATGAACTTTTAAGGCCACGGTGAAAGTAGTCCGTTGCATTTTCAGCATAGACAGAAAGCGCTGATAGCATAAAAATTATCAGATAGAATATGACTTTTCTAGGCATAAACCAACCTTTTTGTTACTCTAAATTTAAAATCACAGCAGATTCCATGATCGCGGGCTTCAAGCATTTGAAAATATCAACTCTTCCTGGTAAATATCAAGTCATTTTCTTTTCGAAGATATCCATTCTATTTAGTGTTTATTTGACCCTGCTGTATCCTGTAAATATCAGCGGCCTAAATTCCCGACAGTTTAAGATTCGTTCGAATCATTCCACCACTAGCGGTTTCGAATATCTCGACATCAACGATGAACAACCGCTCGTCGGATATTTTTCCCTTTTCTATCAGATAATTTCTGATTTGCTTGGATCGTACCATAGCCAGTTGGTGCAGTTTGGTTTCGTCAACGGATATCTCCTTAATCAATCGTTCTTTGGTTTTGGCAATAAGCATCTTAGATTCGGCACCAAACCGTCCTTTGGGATGCTCGCCAAATGTGAACTCATAGGCTTGAATGAGAAGACGATTGTAATCTTCATCAATCAGGATAAATTTTCCGATATCTGACGGTACGGGTTTCAGGGCAGCACGCATCTCATCCATTTTAAAACCTTTCAGCCGACGGAGCAGCTCCGCTTCGGCCAGTACTTTCCTGTCATGTTGCTTATCCGAAGCCCCTTTGATTTCAAGTCCCAGCGCAGGTCGTTGGTTCAACGCCTCGGCAAGTTTATCGAGTTTAGCCTTTTGGTCTTGCGCTAAAACCGTCCTGCCGGATTCAAAATCGACAAAACTGAGTTCCTCACCACCTCCTCCGATAATTCCCCCCAATGCTGAAAACGGTGAGGTCACCAATTTAGTAATCAGGTTAAGAAAAGCCTTGAGAATGAGGTGGCCAAAGCTAAATTTAGGATCATCAAGATCACCACGAATCGGCAAATGAATGTCAATGTTCCCCTTGCTATTCTTTAGTAAAGCAACGGCCAGGCGAACCGGCAACGATGTTGCGTCAGGGCTGTCCACCTCTTCCCCTATCGTCAGCTGGTTCAAGAATATCTCGTTCTCGCCGATGAGGATATTTTTTACAGCTTGTATTTGAGATCGAGGGAAAGCTTCCCTTTTTCAACCTTATAACCCGCAAACTTTCCGGAATATGGCGTCAACGTTGTCAGCTCGATATTTTGAAAAAGAAGTTCCAAGTCCGTATACTTATTTTCACTCAGCGGGTTAATTTGACCGGCGATTTTAACCGGCGCATATCGATCGACCTTTCCTTCGATAGAAACATCCGCACGCGTTAAAGACTCTGAGGATAGACCCTTGACAGTCCCGTTCAGTTCCTGGATGCCCGTGGCAAAGTTGGGCTTGAGTGTTAAGTCGGCAAAATTGGCCGAGCCGTTGTCAATGAGCACCCGATTGATGGTGATGGGAAAGGATGCTTTTTCTTTTGGTTTATCGCTGCCGGGTTCTTTTTGTTCTGATGCAAATATGTTCGCCACATTCACCGTTCTGTCAGGCCAAATTACGATCTTTGCATACGGTTGTTTGGCGACAATCTCTTCGATATTCAAACGACCGGGCGAGATGTCGAGCATGACTCCGTTTATGGATAAAGACGCCCACTTGATAAAATCCTCATGGTTCAATCGGCTATCTGCCTCAAATTCATCGATATTTACCATGCCTTTATAACGAAACTCCGGTTCGCTGACACCCAGGTTTCGGTATGTTATCCGACCTTCCAGCCCGGCGGCGCCGCTTACAACATCGAGCCGGGCAAAAGTGTCCACATAGGGCTGAAACACGGGCAAATTCAGTCCACTCGCTTTAACATTAAGGTCCAGAGAGACCGGATCAATACTGGTGACCCCTTGAATTGAAATAATACCTGTTTGATTGGCATTGCAGTCGAGCTCCACCTTAAATTGGGCATCTTTCTGGGTGCTCAAATTTTTTACATGGATATCCACCGGTTTCAGATGGATACGAACTGGTTTGATCGGTGTCCGGTCTTCGAACAATACCTCATAGTTATTCAAATTCAGTTCCTTAACAACCACCTGCCAGGGCCGGTT
>CALANC010000081.1 GCA_937925895.1 uncultured Desulfobacterales bacterium | reverse complement strand
GATCTGGTTGACGACGCCGCACTGCGGCGGGGGAAACCGGTGGCCCACGCCAATTGGGGCAATTCCATCACCGTTCTGGTAGGAGATTACCTGCTGGCGAGGGCCTTGTCGATTTCAGCCGGTACGGGTCGACTCAGGGTTATTCAAATTCTGGCAGAACTTACCGAAAACATGTCCCAGGGTGAGGTCCACCAGCTGATGCGAAAAGGCGACATTACTCTCACCGAAGAGGAATATCTGGAAGTTATCCGCCGCAAAACTGCTGTCCTTTTTGAAGCCGCCTGCCGAGTCAGCGCCATTATTGCGGATGCGCCCCAGGAAAAGGAATCGGCCCTTGCTGAATATGGGTATAACCTGGGGATCGCTTTTCAGATGGCCGACGATCTGTTTGATTATACCTTGCAGACCTCCGAGCTCGGCAAAGAGGTTGGGGCCGATCTGAGAGAAGGAAAATTGACCCTGCCGGTTATCTATTCCCTAAAAACAGCCGAGAAAAAAGACCGGAAACAAATGGAAAAAATAATCCTAAATAAAGACTTTTCTATCAATGATTTTGAAAAACTTATCGCACTGATGAACAAATGTGGGGGACAAGCATATACAAAAAATTTGGCCCAAGAATATGTTAACAGTGCTAAAGATGCCATTCAAGCGTTTAACCATTCAAAAACCAAAGAGATTCTTTTGATGCTTGCCGACTATACTCTGGCCCGCAAAGCATAAACATGTTATAATTTATGAGTTTATAACAATTCTCAATTTAACGTTCCTTTTAGGCTTAATTCACTATTCCCGGAGGTAGAAAAAAATGTCTTTACAGGTGAATAATATCACCAGAGTCGTGTTCGCCATATTTTTTTTATGGATGCTGGAACTGCCTGGCATTGTTCAAGCAGAAAACAAATTGAATACAAAAACTGTCGTTGTTATCAGTACCGGTAAAGTTCAAAAAGAAAACACGGCCAAGGCAAGGGAAGAAGCAATTGCCAACGGTCTGGTTTCAGCAGTTGATATGGTGGCATTAGAGCTTTTACCACTGGAGTCTTCGATCGCACATTTTCAAAAGCTAAATGAAGTTCTTCACGGCCAAACCGGCCAATTTATTCAAGATTTCAAAGTGCTTTCAGAGTTTCCTTCCCAACACACTTACCGGGTGATGGTGGAAGCAACTGTTACCATCAACCGGTTAAAAGAACTGTTATCTAACGCAGGCATCGTTCTGGACCGGCGAGACTTGCCGAGCATTCTGTTTTTGATCTCAGAGCAAAATATCGACGATACGTTACCACAATATTGGTGGGGAAAAAATTCGACATTGACCAAATCTTTTTCAGTAACTGCTTTGGCCGAAACCATGATAGCCAAAGGATTTCCAGTTATTGACAGCAACATTGTTCCTCAAAAAACTCCGGTCGAAAACGTATACGACAAGCCCAATCTAAACAATCGTGAAGCGGTCGATCTTGGCCTTCATCTACAAGCAGAAATTGTCATTGTAGGCGAAGCGGTTGCAAATAAAATGCCCAATGTTATGGGAGAAAGCATTAGGACATTCAAAGGTACGGTTAACGCCCGTGCAATTCGAACAGATACAGGCACTGAAATCGCTACAATAACGAAAACTTCCGTCAAGACCAATACCGACGAATTTATCGGGAACCGGGATGCGCTTTTTGGTGCCGGCACCCTTGCCGGCCAAGAGCTTGCCTCGCAAATTGTTGCTGCTTGGCAAAAAGAAGGTAAACCGCCGAATATGATAGAGATCAAAGTTGAAGGTGCAGGCAATCTTTCAAATCTTGTGAAATTCCGACGTATTGTTAAGAATATCCCCGGTGTGAAGGACCTCCAGATGAAAGAAATGACATCCAATGAAGCCACGATGATGGTCGGATTTCAAGGAAGTGCCAAAGAACTCGCCAATGCTTTGATGCTGGAAACTATTGAATCCATTGGTATCAACATTTACGAAGTGTCACAGAATCATCTGAGGATTGCTCTTATTCCCGGTTAATCGGGACCATTATGTTTTATTTATTTAAACTTTCTTTTTTGCAGAAAATGATTAATATGTCAGTATCATTGAAGCTCCCTGTACAGCGGGACTAGGAATACGCTTCCTGTTGCAGTTCAAGGTGAACCTTGTCTGCAACAAACAAATGATAGCAATTTTTTGAAAACACAGGAGGACGTCATGTGGGAATATACGGATAAAGTTAAAGATCACTTCCTTAATCCGCGCAATGTGGGTGTAATAGAAAATGCTGACGGTGTGGGCGAAGTCGGGTCCCTGGCATGCGGAGATGCATTGACACTCTATATAAAACTGGATGATAAAGAGCGGATAAATGAGGCAAAATTTCAAACCTTTGGATGCGCAAGCGCCATTGCATCATCATCGGCACTCACTGAAATGTTAAAAGGTTTGAACCTGGAAGAAGCGGGGAAGATAACCAACGAAGATATTGCAGACTATCTCGGTGGTCTCCCAAAAGAAAAGATGCACTGTTCTGTGATGGGACGTGATGCCCTTGAAAATGCGATAGCCAATTACCGTGGCGAAAAGAAAAAAAAGATTGAAGGCGAAGTTGTTTGCGAGTGTTTCGGCGTAACCGATCAGGAGATATTTCGGGCCGTCAGAGAAAATAACCTGACAACCATCGAAGATGTAACGAATTATGTCAAGGCAGGTGGGGGGTGTGGCAACTGCCATGATCAGATCCAGGAGATCATTAACTCAACCCTTGGCATGGAACAACCAGTGATAAAACATGAAAAACGGTTGACCAACATTCAAAAAATAAAACTGGTTGAAGAAACACTCGAACGGGAAATTAAACCAGCCCTGCAAAAAGACGGTGGAAATATTGAACTTGTTGACGTTGATGGCAATACGATTCTTGTGAAGTTGCACGGCACGTGTGCCACCTGCATAAAATCTGAAATTACCCTCACGCATTATGTCGAGACCAAACTTAGAGAATTTGTCACCCCCGAACTTGTGGTTGAGGAGGTTTAATCATGAAAGTCATTTATGTGGACAATAACGCCACAACTAAAATTGCTCCGGAAGTCCTTGAAGAAATGCTTCCTTATTTAAGAGAATTTTATGGCAATCCTTCCAGCATGCACACCTTTGGCGGCCAGGTCGGGAGTAAAATAAACCAAGCACGCGAAAATATTGCCGAATTAATTGGTGCGAATCATGAAGAAATCATAATTACCAGCTGCGGCACGGAAAGTGACAGCACGGCCATTTGGGCTGCGATCTTATCGAACCCGGGAAAAAAACACCTCATTACCTCAAAAGTGGAGCATCCGGCCGTTAAGAATCTGTTTGAATATCTTTCCAAAAACGGTTACCGGGCAACTTTCGTTCCCGTTGACAGTAAAGGTCGTCTTGATCTGGATTTTCTTTATAGTCACCTTGCCGATGACACGGCAATTGTCAGCATCATGTGGGCAAACAATGAGTCCGGGGTAATTTTTCCCGTCGAGGAGATATCAGGCGTCCTCAAGGAAAGAGGAATCGTTTTCCATACCGATGCTGTTCAAGCTGTTGGAAAAATTCCCATTGACCTTAAAAGAGTTCATGTGGACATGCTCTCTCTTTCCGGTCACAAAGTTCACGGCCCCAAAGGCGTCGGCGCTCTTTATGTGCGCAAGGGAACTAAATTTTCTCCGTTTTTAATCGGCGGACACCAGGAAGCAGGACGCAGAGGTGGGACCGAAAATGCCGCCTCCATAATCGGTCTCGGAAAAGCGAGCCAACTGGCAGCTGATCATCTTCCGGAAAAAAACACCAGAATAAGGCGATTAAGAGATAAACTTGAAGATGAATTATTAAAGCGGGTTCCCAACACCATGGTAAACGGCGACAAGGAAAATCGCCTTCCCAATACCACCAGTGTCGCCTTCGAGTATGTGGAAGGAGAATCTATCTTGTTGCTCATGAATGAGTTGGGTATCTGTGCCTCATCCGGTTCGGCTTGCACCTCAGGCTCTCTGGAACCGTCGCATGTTTTACGTGCAATGGGTGTGCCTTTTACCGCAGCTCATGGTTCAATACGGTTCAGCCTCAGCAAATACAACACCGAAGAAGAAGTTGACTTTATTATTGAGCAGCTTCCACCGATTATTGAACGGCTTAGAAACATGTCTCCTTTTTGGAAAAAATCACGTTAGCCCGGATTTCTCATGAAGAATTTTAAATCGTATTACGCTAATTGTTAAATGACAAAATATTAGTACAAATTGATAACAATATATATTTTAACTTATTGAAATTCGTCCTTTTTAGAAAATTATTAAAATTCTTCATGAGGAATGCGGGTTAGGAGCCACTTATGTACAAGGTCATGATCAGGGACAACATGTCTCCTCTTGCTAAAGACCTTCTTGAAGCAACGGGGAAAATAGCGGTTACAATAGATAATGACAAGACAACTGGAAAACCCGGGGCACTCGCTAAAATTATCGATGAATATCATGGCCTTGCAGTAAGAAGCGGAACCAAGATTACCAAAAAGGTGTTAACGCATGCCGGGAAGCTCAAAGTCATCGGTCGCGCCGGTATTGGCGTCGACAACATAGATGTACAGGCTGCCACAAAAAAAGGTGTGGTCGTAATGAACGCTCCCGGTGGAAATACCATTACAACGGCGGAACATGCCATATCCCTTGTTCTGGCTCTGGCCAGAAACATTCCCCAGGGAACGGCGTCCATTCGTGAGGGAAAATGGGAAAGGAAAAACCTGTCAGGCATCGAGTTAACAGGAAAAACATTAGGCATCATCGGTCTGGGTCATATCGGCCGGGTGGTGGCTGACAGGGCCAAAGGCCTTAAAATGAATGTCATCGCCACCGATCCTTTTGTCAGCAAAGATGCTGCCAAGGCCCTTGAAATTGATCTTGTCCCTTTGGAAAACCTCCTGGAACAATCAGACTTTATATCGCTTCACGTACCGCGACTAAAAGAAACCGTAGACTTGATCAATGAAAAGACCATAAAAAAGATGAAACCGGGCGTTAGAATCATTAACTGTTCCCGGGGTGAAATTATCCAAATCGATGACCTTTACCAGGCAATATTAAGCGGACACGTTGCCGGTGCGGCACTTGATGTTTTCCCCCAGGAGCCGCCGGACCCCAACCTTCCCATATTGCAGCATCCGAATGTAATTTTTACACCCCATTTGGGTGCAAGTACCGGTGAAGCCCAGCTTAAAGTAGCAGATATGATCGCCAGACAAATTGCTGCCTATCTCATAGACGGCATCATCATAAATGCCGTCAATTTTCCGTCTTTATCCATGGAAGCCATGGGCCAGCTTCGCCACTATCTCGATCTTGCCGAAAAAATGGGATCTTTAATGGGCCAACTTGTCAGGAAAATTCATGATATCACCATAAGTTACAGTGGTGATGTATCTCTTCTGGATACCCGACCACTGACTCATGCGATACTTAAAGGACTTCTCAGTGCGTTTACCGATACACCTGTAAACTATGTTAACGCACCGGCGCTAGCCAGCGATAAAGGTATTCATGTTAATGAAATCAAAAGTCCCTCAAAAGATCATTTTTCAAGCTTGATCGGAGTAAAACTTGAAGAGCATGAAGAAGGACCTGACGAAATCTGGGGAACCATATTTGAAAAAAAGTACCCGCGACTGGTAAAAATTGGAGAGATTTATCTGGATGCAATTCCTGAAGGATCCATGATCGTTATTCAAAATTTTGACAAACCGGGCGTGATCGGAAATGTGGGAACGACTTTAGGGCGTCACAATATCAACATCGGCCGCTTTCAACTTGGAAGGCGGGGAGATCGAGCCATTTGCCTGGTCAATATCGATTCCCCGGCAAATGAAAAGGTCATCAAGGAATTAGAATCCCTGCCAAACATCATCTCAGTCAATCAAGCTCACCTGGAATAAAAAATAGATTTCAAAAGTTTGAAGTAACTAAAGTTTAAAGAGAGCTAAAGTTAAGAATTTCTGTCCTTTAAATAAAAATACCGAAGCGAAGCGACACCATAACTTTAGGCACTTTAGATCACTTTAGACACTTTTCACTTGTACGGTTTCAAGTAGAACAGCCTCTTTTAGCCAGGATATACCACAAAATAGTGGAGGTTCCTACCCTGTCAAGGGTCAAAGCGATGGGGTTGGTAACCTTAGCAAACGCA
>CALANC010000080.1 GCA_937925895.1 uncultured Desulfobacterales bacterium | reverse complement strand
CGCGCAAAAGATTAATATTTGCCAGCAGGTGAATTCTAACTCCGTCGCGGCTGTATGTTTCGGGTGATATATCCTCAGATGAAATTTCGGGCGTTAAGGAAGTCTTGTCTTCCTGTTCATATTCTCTGACAACTTCTTCATCTGGTTTCAGATAGATACTGCCGTTTTCCGCATCCATGATAACCGGCGTATCTTCAGCAAGATGAAGCAACTTCGGTTCGTCGGCAATCATTAGAGGAATCTGGAGCGAACGTGCCAGGATGGCCACATGGGAAGTCACCCCTCCGCTCACCAGGATGATGCCTTTAACATTTTCAGAAGCCAGTCGTAATATATCGGAAGGATAGAGGTCCCGGGCAATCACGATTCGATTCTCAGTTAAGGCTTGGTCGATTTCATCTTTGAATCTGAGATTCTTGAGTACCCGTCCGGCAAGATCCTGAATATCGTTGGCTTTTTCCCTGATATGGGCATGGGCACTTGCTGAAAAAAGATTCATGTAATGCCTGGCAACTGCCCGTATAGCGACGGCAGGTGGCACGCCTTTAGATATCCTTTTTTGCATCTCACGCATGAAACGAACATCTTTAAGGATCATGAGATGTGCTGAAAAGATCAAGGCGGAACTCTCAGGCAGGCGCCGGGCAAATCGTTCCTGGTATTTTTGAAGCTGATCGGCTGTCGCCTGAATCGCCCGGTGAAAATCAGCCAGGCTGTGTTCTGATTTTTCATCTCGCTCATCTTGATGCGCATCAAGCAGCTCGGCGTGGCTTTTCTCGAACACAAAAGCCGGCGCAAAAGCATACCCCCCGGCAGCCATTTTTCCCTTGACAAATTTTAAGGGTCGCGCCGCACGGTACCTGGGAGCCTCACCTTTCTTTTGCAGATTGCCTTCGATCAGCAAGCGCGCGTTGCCGACAGCACCGGCAAGCTGGGAGGCAATCCCCCGCATGACCCGAACATCAACATCATCGAAATAATCGCGGTCTTTATGCTGGACAACCAGCACGCCAATTTTTTCATCACCTCTAAGAATCGGTACTGCCAGAAAGGAATCAAAAGGATCTTCGCCGGCCTCTTTGAAATACTTGAACCCGGGATGACGCCTGGCACAGCCTTCGTTTAGCGGTTCGCGTTTCGCCAGGGTGGTTCCGACCAGACCCTCCCCCATCTTCATGCGAACATTGCCGATGGCAGCTGGATTTAATCCGATGGTGGCATCCAGCACCAAATCCCCGGATATTTCATCATATAAATAAATTGAGCATACATCTGCGTCCATGTGACGGGCGATCATCTCAACCGTGCGCTGCAAAAAATTTTGAATATCTTCGCTGGCGGTCAATAAAGCAACAAGCTCGCTGATGTCACACAACAGATGAAGGTGATTACGGTCTTTGCGTTTCATAATGACTCATTAGTTGATTTTGGCTTAATTTTTGGTTTCATCTTTTTAAATATCATTTTATTTTCATTGAAACGGAAGCACTCCTTCTCAAAAAAGTGGTTCCCGATAAAAGGGAACCACTTTTGAGCAACTTAACGTTACAGGTCGCGGTTTTCAGTTACTTAATATCAATCTGCTTCGGTGTTTGTTCCTCCGGCTTGGGAATTTTCACCTCAAGCATCCCAGCCTTGTAACTGGCAACAACTTTTCCCGGATCAATAACAGCCGGCAAGGTGAATGAACGATGGAATTTTCCTGATCTTCTTTCCCGCCGGTAGTAATTTCTCTCTTGGATCTCTTTTTCTTCCGTACGTTTTCCTTTAAGGGTCAGTATGTTTTCCTTAATTTCAATTTCAATGTCTTCTTTCTTTAATCCGGGAAGCTCTGCCAGTACAACTATGATCCCATTAGTTTCATGGATATCCACCGACGGATACCACGTATCTAAACTGACCTCGTCTTCCACCATTCGAGGTTCAGGGAAAGCTTCCCAGAACAATCGATTGATTCGATCCTGCAAAAAGGAGAGGTTTCTCAGTGAATCCCTTCTAACAGGTGCCATGATCTCACCTCCTATGTTCATTTCTTTGATTTATTTTCTTTGGATCAACCAAGGCCATTGTTTCTGAGACTTTGATCCAAAACCAACAGCTTAGTTAGAGGAATATTCGTTTAATAGTGTATGGGGTACCGAGCACCGATACCAAAAAAAGATTCACTATTCTTAACCAAGTCCCGACACCATTTTATATCTGCAAGCGAAATCGAGCGTAAACATTCGCAATCTTCAAAATTCGAAGCCCCACATAGAGAATCTTCCAAGCGAAACAATATAGTCATTCCCGGTTTGAGGAGATATTTGCTTTCGAAATACAAACCGCTTTCACTATAATTTAAGACCCTAGCATGGTAAAAAAATTTGGGGCCATAATTAAATTCAATTCGATTAAACTGAGTCCATTTAATCCCAGCATCACAACCATGCCGTTTGTCTGTTCTTTTGTCGCTGTCTTTTATCATTTGGATCACTGTGTCGGATCTGACCATGCAGAGATGGGACCTTCTCATAAGGGTACCTCCGGCTGGTCACTTATATCTGACCATAGAATAAGGCAACAAGTGTGCCAAATTATAAACTATT
>CALANC010000079.1 GCA_937925895.1 uncultured Desulfobacterales bacterium | reverse complement strand
TTCCCTGTAAAGGCCGGGAACGAGCCAATCCAGCGATTCCGGGGAAACCATAGGTGCAGAAGATGAAGGGATTTTGACGGTTAAACCGTCATCCTTTTCTCCCGGCCGGAACTTGTATTTGCAATCGAAGCTTTGATCGTGGATATTGATTTTGTCCGGGAAAAGCGAGAGCTCTTTATCATCCGGTGTATAACGGAAAACGTCTTCGGGTGTCATTCGTAGAAAACGATCGTTGCCCTCCTGTTTCAAACGTCTGTTCAGGGTTCTGAGGTCGTAACACCCTTTCAACTTTTGCTTGTAGAATTCGAACAATTCCACTTCACTGACCAAAAGATCCCTTTTCCTGACCTTGTCTTCAATGCCTCTCACGCCTTCAATGAGATTTTGGTTGTATAACATAAAAGCGGACTTCTTTTTAACGTCGCCTTCGACCAGAGCTTTTTGAATAAAAATATCCTCTGCTTCCTCAGGGTTAATTCTGCCATATGAAACAGGCCGTTGGGGGACAATGATGAGTCCGAAAAGACTCACCTGTTCAGATGCCACGACCTCGCTTCTGTTCCTTTCCCAGTGCGGCTCGAGATAGGTATATTTGCACAAATCTTTGCCCAGTTGTTCCAGCCAATCACTGTTAATGTTGGCGCACACTCTGGCAAACAGTCTTGATGTTTCAACCATTTCCGCTGCCACGACCCATTTTTTCGCCTGATTGAATATGGCCGAGCCCGGGAAAATCATCACTTCTTTTCCTTTTGCAGCCTGGAAAATATTTTTTTCCTTTTTTACTGATATGTTAGAGAGAAAACCGCTTAAAATCGATTGATGGATGGCTGCATAAAGAGGACTGTCTTCCACGAATGGTGTTTCCGACGAGATGCCTTGTCTTACCAGGTTCTTGGACAAATTCGTTTTTATGTCATTTAAGCCGTATTCTTTGAGAATTTCTGAAATCTGGGCATGGATATCACGCCATTCCCGCATCCTTCTAAAAGAGAGATAGTGGGTCCGGCAAAATTTTTTCATGCGGCCGGTTGTTTTTTCTTTTTGCCACGCCTGACGATATTTCCCCCAAATATTGAGAAGTGTAATAAAATCCGATGAGGTATTGTGGAATGCTTGGTGAACCCCATCGGCTTTCTCTGTTTTTTCTGTGGGCCGCTCTCTTGGATCCTGAATGCTCAAAGCGGAAGCAATAACAGTCACCTCTTCAAGACACCCTTTGCGTTGTGCCTCGATTAGCATTCGGGATAATCTGGGATCAATCGGCATCTTGGCCATGAGTTTTCCTTTATTGGTAAGGGAAAACCGGGTTTTTCCTTTTGATCGCTTTTTATCAGATTCCGGAACAATTGCTCCGAGTTCGGCAAGAAGATCAAAGCCGTCTCGAATACTTTGTGTCGTCGGTGGATCTATAAATGGAAAATCGGCCGGGTCTCCAAGGTCCAAAGATATCATTCTCAAAATGACCTCGGCGAGGTTGGCTCTCAAAATTTCCGGTGAGGTAAAAAGGGGGCGGGTTTCGAAGTCTTCTTCTGCGAAAAGACGGATGCATACGCCGTCCTCCATCCTCCCACACCTTCCTTTGCGCTGATCTGCACTCGATTTTGATATGGATGTAACAGGAAGAGACGTTGTTCTTGATCTCGCATTGTACTGGGATATGCGGGCCAGGCCGGAATCAATGACATATTTAATACCAGGTATGGTAAGGGAGGTTTCAGCAATGTTGGTTGCGATAATGATCTTTCTATCCTGAAGGTGTGAAAACACCCTTGATTGTTCAGCAGCAGAGAGCCTGGCAAACAAAGGAAAAATCCTCGTCCCGGCATAATTCCTTCCCTCAAGGAGTTCGCGGGTTTCACGAATATCCTGTTCGGTCGGCATAAAGAGGAGAATATCTCCCAAGGCGCTTTCCTGCATCAATGTGTCAACGGATTGAACCGCCATGTCAATGTGGGTTTGTTCACTTTCTCTATCAAGGTTTGAATCAAGCGGGGAATAGCGTATTTCTACTGGAAACATACGGCCGGTAACTTCTATAATCGGGGCATTGTAAAAGGCTCTTGAAAATTTTTCCGTGTCAATTGTCGCAGAGGTAATGACAAGTTTAAGGTCCTTTCTTTTTTTCAAAAGGTTTTTTAAAAATCCCAAGATAAAATCTATATTCAGACTTCTTTCATGTGCTTCGTCAACGATAATGGTATCGTAAGCATACAGATAGGGGTCCCTCTGAGTTTCAGCTAACAAGATGCCGTCTGTCATGATTTTAATATAAGTATTAGAACCTATTTTGTCTTTGAACCGTATTTTATAGCCAACAGATCGCCCCAGCTCCTCTTTGAGCTCTTCAGCTATTCGGCGAGAAACCGTTGTTGCAGCGATTCTTCTCGGCTGGGTACAGCCGATCATGCCGTCGATCCCTCGACCTGCGGCAAGGCAAAACTTGGGAATTTGGGTCGTCTTTCCCGAACCTGTTTCACCGGATATGATGACGACCTGGTTTTTTGAAATTGAATCGATGATTTCATCTTTTTTAGATATGATCGGCAGGGTGTCGTTATAAATCAGTTCCGGCCGGTTTACCTTTCGTCTTGCCCTTTTTTTGACTGAATTTTTCGACCTTTTTTCGAGGCGTTCGAGTCTTTTGGTTACTTGATCTACGGGGGCCATCTTTGCTATCGATCGATTGAGGCGACGGATTTCCATGCTGATAGCATGTCTGTCCGCACACAGGACCTTTGGCAGAAAGGATTTTATTTTTTGGATTTTGTATCTCATCATGGTTCGGATAGGCTGACGGATCTGACCGGCGGTTGATGGTTGACCAGAACCAGGCCCAGACTGACAAGAACAAGAGCTATCGATCGATTGAGGCGAATGGTCTCGCCCATGATAAGGATGCCGGTTAGCAGTACACCCAATACCGGCGTGAAAAAGGGGGCTATCTCCCGATTCCCGATCTTGATAATGGCCATATTGGCACCCCAGACCAGAGCAAGGGAAAGGAGAAGGAGAATCGGTTTCCAGGGTAGCCGGGCGTTATACATATACCTTTTTTTAGCTCTCGGCGGGGTATAGTTTCGAGGCCTTTGACTATGAATTTATTTTGTCTCTTAATTTTCCGGAACATTTGAAGGTAACAACTTTTCTGGATTCCAGCATCATGTCTTCACCGGTAGCTGGATTCCTGCCTTTGCGTTCCTTTTTTTCTTTTACACAAAATTTGCCGAATCCACTGATCAGAACATCATCGCCATTTTCCAGAGTTCTTTTGATGATTTCCAGTAATGTTTCAACCAATTCAGAGCTGGTT
>CALANC010000078.1 GCA_937925895.1 uncultured Desulfobacterales bacterium | reverse complement strand
ACCAACGAACATGGTTAGAAAGTAGCTCTGCTGGGCATTTTTCAGGTGCCAGTCCAACTTATCGAAGAAACGGCCGCTGTGAAAGACAAAGACGGCCAGCGTTGCCACCACCCTCACCCAATCAATATCGTATCTTCGTTCTTTCATAATTTTTCTTCTTTCATTTGGCAGAATACCAATTTCCCTTCGGTAATCCGTCTGTCGTCCAAGATTAGTTATTGATTCGTTGCGAAAGAATTACAAGCATAAATTTGGGGGATTCTTATGAAGGATTTATAACCTGGGGTCGGACCACGGTAACTGCCTTACAATTATGGTTTTATGTTGAAAATAGACCCGTTTTTCGGGCTTAAAATGATGTTTTTCATACCAAAAAGGGGAGTTTAAGAAAAGACCAACCTCATTTGCCATAATTGCATCTTTTCGATAGCAAAATTGGTGTTCTAAGGTAGAAAATCGGCCCTATTTTTAGGCCTATACTATAGATAACGGAAGGTTACCTTGGTCCGACCCCAGTTCGCGAGTTCGAAGTCTGACCCCAGTTCGCAGTCTGGTCAGTGTTATCATCCAGAGTGTCCTGAGAAAAGAATAAAGTTGTCTCAAAAATGGAAAGGGCGGTTCTCTTTGTTTAGGACCGCCCCTCAGAATTGGGTTATGTGGGACGAGTATTGTAGCCTCCCACGATTAATTAAAAATTATCACAATAGCGAAAAATTGCAATCTGAAAATTATAAGGGATTGAAATTTATCATTATTTTGACAGCAGGATTTTCAACGCTTGATAAAAAAGATATCCGATCAGGACAATGATCCAAAGTATAATTGTTATATGAAGAATTTTTAACATTTTACTCAAAAAAATTAGGGTGACCCACTCAGGCGGTAAGGAGTCACCCATCCATAGACATAATAACCATGAGCATAGGGTTTAGTTGTCATGGTTGGTCTATTATAAATATCGGTAATTTTTAGTTAAAACTTTAATTAGAATTGCCTTCGGAGTCGCGACCGGGGGCGTTTAGATAAGGGGTCAGTGTAGGGCCTAAACCTGGATTATTCCAGCCTACATTGGCCCCTTTCGTTTTTTAAAGGAGAAAGAGAGCGAGGAAGTAGTGGAAACGCAGTCTTTTATCTGTGAGATTATCAAGCCGATCAAACGCAGAAACAGCCGAACGGCGTTAAACAAAACCAAGTCAATGAATAAAGTTTTAAGTGTGCACACTTGTGTTGAGCAGTGTCTTGATCGGTTTTTGCGGGACGGCCAATGTTACCACGGCCAGGTTCCCTTTGGTTGCGATGAGTTTGAAAAGCAGGCAAAGGAAATTGATATTGAAAAAATGTCATCTGAGCTTGAGAACAGGCTTAGTGACAGCATTGTTTTGCAACATCAAAGGCAGGCTGCAAAAAACAAGGTCACTACCGATTCCGAAGAAATGTTTACCAAGCCGATTCCATTTCCACCGATGGATGAAGAGCGAAAGCGAATAAGTAGGGACGGCCTTGTAACTTATGTTTGGTTTGATCGCAGGGTTGAGCGTGTAACGAAGACAAAAAGAATAGCGGTTAAAAAACATGGGGCACAGCTAAAGCCGGTTGCCACTGGTGGTGGGAGAGTTAACAAAAACGTACCGAAATCGATCTGCACAAAGTGCGGGGCAGTGGTTCAATATCCGCATGATCCTAAAAAAGTGACAGTCAAGTGCTGGCTGTGTGTTGCAAAAGAAGTTCTGGCCCACAAAAACAAAAAGTCCGAAACCCAGGATATTAAAACAAAAGGGACAAAGAACAATGGAAAACGGACAAGCATACCAAAACGCAAAAAGGTTGGAAGACGTAATCCCAGAGCATGAGTTTATTGCGTGGAGCGGCATTAACAAAAGCACGCTGTCTTCATTAAATGGCACTTCCCTCCTTTGTCTTATGAAATGAATATCACAGGTTTACGAAGGCTTTAATTCTGCTGATACGTTTACAGTACCTGAAAAGATGGGAACGCAAGATACTTGGTTTTTATTGTTGATATCTGCAATTTAGGCTGAGTTGCGATTAGTTGGAGGTACCAGTTATGACAGGTTTTGGAAACACTGAAAAAATTTTATCAAAAAGTAGAATTATAAACGTAAAAAATCAAAAGGTAGAATCAGTTTTGACTCTACCTTTTTCGAATACGCTTTTAATTTAGCGAGTACTATGTGGAATTTTCCTTATGGCGGCATTTATTGTCCCGGAGGACGATATTCAACGACTTTTTTAGTAGCTTGGTCAATATCTTCCGGATTAAGCAGAACCGTCGTCTTCGCATTAATAACGCCACTAGCATTGATCATAAGAGAGAAAGCAACACTGCTTACATTGTCAGGCATTTCGGCTACACCGACAACATCGTAGTCACCAAAGGCATAGTAGAATGATTCCAATTTTCCACCCATCGATTCTATAACCTTTGTCACTTCCTCTCGCCGTTTTGTGCCACCTTCTTTGATTAGTCCCTTCAGGCCTTCACCAACATAGGATGCTTGAATCATATATTTAGGCATAGAATACCTCCTTTTATTTGAAATTCGGATTTTTAAAACATGGACTAAGAGCTTATATTAGCAGAACCGTGGCGTTGATATAGCTAACCTATCGTAACCTTTTAGAAATTAGCGGCGTTGCTACTCGTCTTTAATAGCTGCACGGACTTTTGTGAGAACCTCTTCGGGAATCTCCGTCATTTCGTGACTTGTCCCAGCATGTTCTGCGACCTTTTTCAGAAGCTCCTCCTCAGTTTCGGCCCGTGCCTCGAAATCGCAGTCCATACCAACATCTCTGCATCGAATTATTTTTGCCATCTTACACCTCCATTATAAATAAGGACTTGCCCCACTCTTGCAACTAAGCGTTCATTTAGATTAACCGTGGCCCCTGACAAGATCATTCTATTCTGTCAGGAGCCATACGGGCACATTTTGAGTGGCTTGTCCATTGAATTTTTTTCTGATTATTAGGTTAAAATTTAATGGAAAACAGTATCTATTTCAGTGGGGTAATAAATTTGAACTTGAAGATCAGATCGGCGTTGAAAATGAATCAAAAAGAAGAATCAGCTTTTACCATCTATTCGTATGAGATTGAGTCGTAGATAAACATTCAATTTGAGTTCAAATATTATGAGACACCACAAAATGTCAAGAAGATTCAGAATTGTGATATGAGATAATCTGCAAAAAACCACTCCATTGAAAACCTTGTATAAAGCTAAAAGCTTTTTAAAACCAAGCTACTGAGGTTAGAATACCAAAATTGAGA
>CALANC010000077.1 GCA_937925895.1 uncultured Desulfobacterales bacterium | reverse complement strand
CCCGGTTTTTTTCCGGTGACCAGTTCCCCCAGATCAGCGTGAATGGGAGGTATCTTTTGGAAGTAGCCGGCTTGCTGATAATGGTTGAGCTGTTGGGTGTCGTCGGTGCAGAACTTGGTCGTTTCTCCCATAGCATCGGGGTGCCAGTAAGAATCAAAATCAACCAAAGAAGCAAATGCTCCCTCATCCAGCCAACCGGCCTGAATCGTTGCATGAGGTTCTTTCAAAATAGGTCCAGCAGTGACAACGAGATCGCAACCGGTGACCGCTTCACGTGGGGTGGTAACCGGTTCCACATTTAGGTAAAACCGAGAACTTATCTCGTCGACATACCGGTCAACCGCCTCGGAGTTCACATCATAAGCCATTACTTTTTTTAACGGGAAAAGGGCATTTAGGGCCTCCACGTGGGTGCGCCCCTGAACACCACAGCCCAAAACGCCGACCACCGAAGACTCGGGACGAGCCAAATACTTAGCAGATACTGCCGATGCTGCCCCGGTGCGCATGGCAGTAATCCAGACGCAGTCCATTACCGAAATGGGAAGTCCGGTCTCGGGATCATTGAGAATGAGCAACCCGGTAATGTAGGGCAATCCGCGTTTGTAGTTTTCCGGAAAACCACTGACCCACTTAACACCGGCAGCCTTAAGTGCCGGAATGTAAGCCGGCATGGCGTGTATAAAGTTGTCACCACTACCCGGGTGAATCCCCGGTTTAGGTGGCATTTCCGTGCGACCCTTACCTTTTTCCCGGAAAGCAACTTCAAGAGCTTCTATGATTTCGATCATTGTCAGCCCCGCGGCAGTGACCTCGTCCTGAGAAAGATATAACAACCGGCTTGGTTTCATGTAACCTCCTTGTGAAATAAAATGAGACCTTGGCAAAACGCTCTCGCCGACTTACCTTGATAAAAACTATCTTTTTCGTAACGGCAAAGTCAAGGGGTGCTTTACCTAGACCTCGCATTTATTGATTATTATTTCTTCTTCATTTCAAATAGTTGCTTGGCTTGCAAGATATTAGGAATTCTGATATTTTCATAATTGAACTAAAGAAAGCAATATAAACTTATGTATCATCTCCAAAAAAGCTGGAGTAATTCATAAAGGATTCAAGGGGTCAAGGGGCCAAGCTCGCCCGCCAGCCAAGCAAGGCGAGGCGGCCTGGAGATTCGAGTGAAATGTTTAATAATTACAGAGATCTGAAAGTTTTGCAAAAGCCTACGAACTCTGTGAAAAAATATATAGAAAAAGAGCAAAATTCCCAAATGAAGAAAGATGCGGTCTAACTTCGCAGATAAGGCCACCTGCTGTGTCTATTCCTTCTCATATTGCAGGAGGGTATGGAAGAATGTCAAAGGCGCTGATAAGATCTTTAAAAAACAAACACTTGAATCCTTGACCCCTGGAATCCTTGGACCCTGTTCTCCAACTTAATTGGAGAAGAACCAAAGATATAAACAGCTATGCCCAAACGAACGGATATAAACAAGATCCTCATCATCGGAGCCGGCCCGATTATCATCAGCCAGGCATGTGAGTTCGATTATTCTGGCACCCAGGCATGCAAAGCATTAAAAAAGGAAGGGTACGAAGTGGTGCTTGTCAACAGCAACCCGGCCACGATTATGACCGATCCTGAAATGGCTGATCGAACATATATTGAGCCGGTGGTTCCCCAAACGGTTGCCAAAATCATCGAAAAAGAACGTCCCTGCGCCTTGCTTCCCACACTCGGTGGCCAGACAGGCCTCAATACTGCAGTTGAAGTTGCCCAAATGGGTGTGTTGGACAAATATGATGTTGAAATCATCGGGGCTTCGATTGGGTCGATCCAAAAGGCTGAGAGCAGAAAGCTTTTTCGAAGCGCTATGGAGAATATCGGCCTTCGCATTCCCCAAAGCGGGTTTGCCACCAATATGAAGGAGGTCTGGGCTGTTTCGGACGAAATAGGGTTCCCGATTATTATTCGTCCCAGCTTTACTCTGGGCGGCACAGGGGGCGGTACGGCTTATAATCCCGAAGATCTAGATAAAGTAGCAAAAGCAGGGCTTGAAGCGAGCCTTACCGGACAGGTAATGTTAGAAGAATCCGTATTGGGCTGGAAGGAATATGAGCTCGAAGTCATGCGGGATCATAATGATAATGTTGTTATCATCTGCTCCATTGAAAACCTTGATCCCATGGGGATCCACACCGGAGACAGTATCACAGTAGCTCCGGCTCAGACCCTTTCCGACAAAGAATACCAAGTGATGCGTAACGCGTCCATAGCCATAATGCGAGAAATCGGTGTAGATACGGGGGGATCAAATGTCCAATTTGCCGTCAACCCAAAAAATGGAGAATTGATCGTCATTGAAATGAACCCCAGAGTTTCCCGCAGTTCAGCCCTTGCTTCCAAAGCTACCGGTTTCCCCATTGCCAAAATAGCAGCCATGCTGGCAGTCGGGTACACGCTCGATGAAATCCCAAATGACATCACGGGGGAAACATTTGCAGCTTTTGAGCCGACACTTGATTACTGCGTCGTTAAAATACCGCGGTGGACATTTGAAAAATTTCCCGAGACAACCGATTATCTCACCACCGCCATGAAATCGGTGGGTGAAACAATGGCCATCGGTCGAACATTTAAGGAGGCCCTGCAAAAAGGTTTGAGATCGCTTGAGATCGGCCGTTTTGGCTTGGGAGCCGACGGCAAGGATTTAATCGATCCCACTAATCTGAAAAGTAAACAGCTCTCTTTGTCTGGAATCGAACAGAAGCTGGCAACGCCCAATTCCGAGCGGATTTTTTACCTGCGCTATGCCGTTAAAAAGGGGATGTCCATTGAATATATTTATGAATTAACCGGCATTGATCCATGGTTCTTGTATCAGGTAAAGCAAATGGTGGAATTTGAAGAACGAATAAAGACCATGGATAAAGGGCTATCTGCAGAGGTATTAAAAAAGGCAAAAGCTTGGGGGTTTTCAGATGTTCAGATCGCTTATTTGACAGGTTTGCATGAAGATACGATTGCACAATTCCGCAAGGTCCAAGGGATACAGCCGGTTTACAAGCTTGTTGACACATGTGCGGCTGAATTCAAGGCGGCTACGCCGTATTATTATTCTACTTATGAGACGGAAAATGAAGCCCGCGTTGCTGATAAAAAGAAGGTAATTATTTTGGGAGGTGGTCCTAACCGCATCGGCCAAGGCATTGAATTTGACTATTGTTGTGTCCATGCGTCCTTTGCTCTCCGGGAAGCAGGAGTGGAGAGTGTTATGGTCAACAGCAATCCTGAAACCGTCAGTACGGATTATGACACCTCAGACAAGCTCTACTTCGAGCCGCTGACGAAGGAAGATGTTCTCCACATTGTGGAGACGGAAAAACCGCTGGGCGTTATTGTTCAGTATGGTGGTCAGACTCCTCTCAATCTTTCCGCGGCGCTGCATGGGGCCGGTGTACCTATTCTCGGCACCCATCCGGAGAGTATCAATCGCGCCGAAGACAGGGAACAATTTAAAGCCTTTTTGCACAAGTTAGGACTCGTTCAGCCCGACAACGGTACCGCCCTTTCCGTTAAAGAAGCTGTTGAGGTGGCAGAAAGCATCGGTTACCCTGTGATTGTCAGACCTTCCTATGTCTTGGGAGGCAGGGCGATGAAAATCGTTTATGACCATCAAGATCTGGAGAGCTTTACCAGGCTTGCAATTACCGAGTCATTTGGACATCCTGTACTGATCGATAAATTTCTAGAGGATGCGGTGGAAGTGGACGTCGATGCCATCTCAGATGGAAAGACCACCGTCATCGGCGGGATCATGGAGCATATTGAAGAGGCGGGCGTTCATTCAGGTGATTCTGCCTGCGTTCTGCCCCCGTACAGCATAAAGCAGACGGTTCTCGATGAAATCATAGAAGCTACCAAAGCAATGGCAATTGAACTTGAGGTTGTCGGCTTGATGAATGTACAATTTGCCGTCAAAGATGACAGGCTTTTCGTTTTAGAGGTTAATCCAAGAGCCTCCAGAACCATTCCATTCGTGAGCAAGGCTACCGGAGTGCCGCTAGCCAAATTGGCTACAAAAGTGATGCTTGGCCGGACGTTAACGGAACTCGGTTTTGAGAGCGAAAGAATCCCATCTCATGTTTCAGTTAAAGAAGCGGTTTTACCGTTTAATCGGTTTCCTGATGTGGATTCGCTTTTAGGGCCTGAAATGAAGTCGACAGGAGAGGTAATGGGGATCGATTCAGATTTCGGTAGTGCCTATGCGAAAGCACAGTATGGCGCTGGAAATCATTTGCCTACCGAGGGTACGGTTTTCATCAGTGTAAAAGATCGAGACAAGGAGGCAGTTCTAAACACTGCGACACTTTTTGACGAGATGGGATTTATGATTATGGCAACACGGGGAACGTCCGCGTTTTTGAAAGACAGGGGAATAACGAATACAATGATAAACAAAGTTTCCATAGGTCGTCCCCATGTGGTCGATGCGATAATGAACAAAGAGATTCAACTGGTGATTAATACCGGTTCAGGGGGCGAAACGAAACGGGACGGATA
>CALANC010000076.1 GCA_937925895.1 uncultured Desulfobacterales bacterium | reverse complement strand
TTTTGGATGCTTCTTTTTTAGCTTTAGGAGCGTCCATCCGGTAGAATAACGCCGTAAGTTACTCACCCCGGATGGACCAATCGGGTCTATCCGGGGTTTTTATTTTATGCCCCGGGGAGATAAATTCTCGGGGCTTTTTTTTTAAGGAGGTTCATCATGATTCTGGTGCTGGAAAAAGACATCACTCAAAATCAGAAAAGCAATATTCGTAGCATACTTTTCAGAGAGGGATATATTGTTCGGGAGTTGTCGGAAGCCGGTCAAAATATAATCGGTGCTGTAGGTAAAGGAGATCGGGAGGTGGAATTTTTCAAGAAGCTTCCCGGAGTAGCTAAAGTGGTTTCCATTTCCACGGCATTTAAATTGGTGAGTCGGCAACTACACTCAGCAGATACGCTTGTTCAGGTCGGCGATGTTGTCATCGGGGGTGAACTCATTACGGTTATCGCCGGACCTTGTGCAATCGAAAGCAGGGATCAGGCCCTGACGATTGCCAAGGAAGTAAAAAGATACGGAGCCGTTTTGTTTCGAGGTGGTGCCTACAAACCCAGAACATCGCCCTATTCGTTCCAGGGCCTGGAAGAAGAGGGACTCAAGATCCTGGCTGAGGTTAGAGATGTTACGGGCCTTGTGGTTGTAACCGAAATCACATCTCCTGCCCAGGCGGATGTGATGATGAAATATGTAGATGTTGTACAAGTTGGCGCCCGTAATATGCAGAACTTTGAACTTTTAAAGTGCGTCGGTCGAATCGGAAAACCAATAATTCTGAAGCGGGGGCTTTCGTCAACCATTGAGGAATGGCTGATGTCGGCAGAATATATCCTTTCCGAAGGAAATGACAACGTTATCCTATGTGAGCGCGGAATTCGAACCTTTGAGCCTTATACCCGCAATACCCTTGACTTGTCTGCCATTCCGGTCCTCAAGAATCTGACTCATTTGCCGGTGATTATCGACCCGAGTCATGCCACCGGTATCCGTGAAAAAGTCAGTCCAATGGCGCGGGCCGCCATTGCCGCCGGTGCAGACGGGTTGATGATTGAGGTGCATCACAAACCTGAAGAAGCCCTTTCTGATGGTCCGCAGAGCCTTTATCCCAAACAGTTCGGGCAACTGATGCGTGATATTTACGTGATTGCACCGGTCATCGGCAAGCAGCTTGATTTTGATTATTTGGACAAGGTTACTGCTGTTGATGGTTTAAGCAAAGTCAACGGCAAAGAATTTCAGAGAGCCGCATTTCTGGGAGAGGTGGGAACATTCAGTCATAAAGCCTGTACGCAATATTTTGGTGTAAAGGTAGAGGCCGTATCCACGCCGTCATTTAGAAGAATTTTTGAGTCGGTTAAAAAAGGCGAGGTGGATTTCGGCGTGGTGCCGCTGGAAAATTCTCTCACGGGCAGCATACACGAAAACTACGATCTTCTTTTGGAATTTGATTTGAAGATTGTCGGTGAAATCGCCCTGCGAATCATACATCATTTGATAGGCCATCAGGATACCGGGATTGATATGATTAAGCGGGTTTTATCCCAACCCATAATTTTTCAACAGTGCCGACAATTTTTTGAACGTCATGCCGACTGGGAACTCGTTCCGGTCAAGGACACCGCAGGTGCCGTTAAGGAGATCAGTAAAACAGGTAATCGGGCCGACGTTGCGGTTGCCAGCAAGGAGGCTGCAAAAATTTACGGCATGACCGTCATAGAGGAAGGCATAGAGACCAATCCAAGAAATTATACTCGTTTTGTCATCATCAGTGCGGACCAACTGGATAAAGGGCCGAGACGCAAATCATCTCTTATTTTTTCAACAGGCAATCGTCCGGGAGCACTTTATGAGGTTTTGAAAATATACGCCGAAAACGGCATCAACATGGTGAAACTGGAATCGAGGCCGATCCACGGGAAACCCTGGGAATACATGTTTTATGTGGACATCGAAGCAGATACAGAATCAGAGGGATTCAAACCGGTTCTCAACTCTTTGAAGGATAAGACGGATTATTTTAAGATTCTGGGAAGCTATTAACCGGAGTTTGCTGGAATATTTTCATGAAAAAACCGGTTGTGTATTGACATCCCATATACAGACCGATAGAATTTCCGGATTCTGAGGTGTTGTTTTATCCGTGGAGAATATTTTTTTGAAAAAAAATTGATTTATGATTGGTACCAATATCAATTGGTGAAAGGAGAATCACATGATAAGAAAAGCAGCATATAAATTACGCGTTACCCGGAGAGAATCCCTCCCTGTTCACGATGTTTATGGCCACTCGCTGATGCTGGTCGAATTGGAAGGCCAACCGATTGATTATCAACCGGGAGTAGCAGGTGAATTCGTGTCCCGGCGCAGTGTAAACTTCCACGATCGCCTCTTGGGCTCTGGACCCATGCAGGGCTATGCTGTCACCAACTTCCAGTACGGTTCGGTCTACAGCAAATTTGACGGCAATCGAGACGGAAAGACGAAACTCACAACAGGCACGTGGGAAACGTATAGGGGAACAGGTAAGCTGGCGAATATCAAAGGCAAGGGTGAATTCAAGGTCACATCAGGAGAGGCCCCGGGAGAATTTATTCTTGATATGGAAGGTGATTATGAACTCTAACCTAAATTTTGCATAAAAATTAATGTGAATCTTAAAATTTCTGGATCATCTCCAAAAGAGTTGTTGTGATCCACACAGGGGTCAAGGGGCCAAGGACTCAAGGGTTCGAGTGGAATGCTTAAGAATTATAGAGATCAGACAGTTAGGCAAAAGCCTTACAGTCTGTTTGCATCCTAATAAAATAACAGGATAATTTCCAAAAGAAAAAATTTTGAGGCCCCGGTCCTGCGTCCAGTTGATTTTAATTAGGTAAATAAACAAAATTAAAGGGTTCTCAAGGATGATACAGAGGAAGATGAGAGGATGCTCAAGGCGCTGATAAAATCTTTGGAGAACAAACACTTGGACCCTTGAATCCTCGGATCCTTGGACCCTCTTCTCCAACTAAATTGGAGAAGAACCGAACCTTTAAGTTACTCGATTTAAAAAAAGCCGGGCGATTCACCGGCTTTTTTTATTGCCAAGTGCTCTCCGGCAAGTTTGTGATAACTATTTGCAGTATCCCTATGTTTTTCGACGGAAGTTTTTGGAAGTTCTTTTTTTAATGTTGCCGGGATACCGACCATAAGATGATAAGGTCCAACCACCTGACCTTGCTTAATTACAGAACCGGCAGCGACAACAGACCCTGTTTTTACCAGTGCATCCGTGAGTACAACCGAGTTAATACCGATGATGCAATCGTCTTCTATGGTGCAAGCGTGGATAACGGCATTGTGTCCAACCGTTACATTATCTCCGATAGTAACAGATTTGCCGGGGTCGGAATGCACCGTAGAATTATCCTGAATATTGGTATTTGTACCCACCGTTATGGAGGCCCGGTCACCTCTGACAACCGTGCCGTACCAGATACTCGCGCCGTCCTTGATTTCCACATTTCCTATTACCGTTGCAGTAGGTGCTATGAAAACATTTTTCCCGATTCTTGGCTTAATCCCTTTGTGCTCGAGTAACATCTTATCGTCTCCAAAAGTTATCTTCTGGTTCAAAATGCGTTAATTCTGATAATTATTTCAGAAAATAGCAATATTAAATTTATCATTCGGTTTTTAGACATGTTGATCCAAATTGTGTTTTATGTTAATTTACTGTTATTGTTTTATTTTTCGGTGTAGATTGAGATAAGGAGAGCGCAAATGGAAGGCATGGATGCGGTTAAGCATATTCTGGAACGTATTTATGGGAAAGAGAAAGGGAGCCTGGCTTTCAGAAAAATTGTTCCTCTAATTGAGAGGTCCTCTGTCCAAAGAATCAGAAGAAACGGTTATTTTTCAGAAAAAGATGTGGTTCTTATCACCTATGGTGACTCTTTGAAAAAAAAGGGGGAACATCCGCTATCTACACTGCAGAAATTTTCAAATATTTATTTAAAAGAGATATTTTCAGCTCTTCACATTCTTCCATTTTACCCTTTTTCTTCAGATGATGGTTTTTCTGTTATGGATTTTTTTTTAGTCAATCCCGAACTTGGGTCGTGGGAAGATATAAAACGTCTGAGTAGCGATTTTCAGCTTATGTTCGATTTGGTTATAAACCATGTTTCAGCTGAGAGTGAATGGTTCGAAAACTACTTAGAGGAAAAAGAGGGATTTGCAGATCTTGCTATTGAAGTCGATCCTACAGTTAATTTGTCCATGGTTACAAGACCCAGGTCGTTGCCCCTTCTCACCCGGATGAATAAAAGGTCGGAGCAGACCGTTTATGTCTGGACCACCTTTAGCTCGGATCAGATCGATCTCAATTATAATAGCATAAATGTTCTTGAAAAAATGGTCGAAGTACTTCTTTTTTATGTGGAAGAGGGCGCCCGTCTCATACGTCTTGACGCCATCGCTTACTTGTGGAAGGAGATCGGCACACCCTGTATCCATTTAAGCCAGGCTCATGATGTGGTTAAACTTTTTCGGAAGATTTTAGACATTGTTGCACCTGATGTCATACTAATTACGGAGACCAATGTTCCCCATGAAGAGAACATCAGCTATTTTGGAGACGGTAGCGATGAAGCTCAAATGGTTTACAACTTTACCTTACCGCCGTTATTATTCTATTCTTTTGTGAAGGAAGATGCATCGATATTGTCAGAATGGGCAAAAGAATTGCATCTCGAATCGCAATACACCACGTTTTTTAATTTCACTGCGTCACATGATGGTATCGGGGTTCGCCCACTCGAAGGAATATTACCCCAAGCGGAAATAGACCTGCTCATTGGAATAGTGAAAAAAAACAATGGAAACGTCTCATATAAAAGAAACCCGGATGGATCGGACAGCCCTTATGAGCTAAACATTACCTATATTGACGCCCTATTGAGCCCATTACACGATCCGGACACTTATCATGCACAAAGATTTCTAGCGTCTCAGGCCATACAGTTCGTCTTACCAGGTGTGCCGGCGACCTACATTCACAGCCTCATAGGTTCACGAAACTGGGAGGAGGGGGTCAAGCAGACGGAAAGAGCGCGAACGATCAACAGGGAAAAACTATATGTCGATAAGGTAATATCAGAATTGAAAGATCCCGAATCGTTTCGTTCAAGAATCTTTTATCCTTACGTGAATTTGATAAGAATCAGAAAAAAGCAGCAAGCCTTTCACCCGAATTGTACTTTTGAAATTTTGGAGGTTGGCTCAAAAGTGTTTGCTATCGCAAGACGTGGTCCGGAGCAGGCTGTTTATGCCTTCACAAATGTTTCATCAAAGCATGTTCCGATATCCTTGTCCAAAGGAAAGGTGCCTTTGAGAATGAAGGACCTTTTTAGTGGGGCTGAGTATAATACGGATTCATTTGTTTTGAACCCGTACCAAACTGTTTGGCTTTGCGAATGAGCCAAAATAAGAGACCCTTGCAAAACGCCCTCTTTCACTCAATTTCTGTGCCTGCCCCGTGAAATGCGTAGCCTATTTCTCTGGGGTCAGGCTCAAATTTAAATCCTCAAAATACTCCATGTATTCCTGAGGTTAAAATTTTTGCCTTCCTTGAACTTGGGCGAAATTGAACCTTTTTCAAAGGTCTCTCTATAAAAGATCACCCCAAAAGGTAATCTTAAGTTTTCCCGTTG
>CALANC010000075.1 GCA_937925895.1 uncultured Desulfobacterales bacterium | reverse complement strand
CGCTTCGCGATTCTAGGAAACGTCCGCCTTCGGCGAACTTAAAAAAAGGAAATTTAATAGGACGATATTACGTTTTCAAACTCCAGACAATTCCAGCTGCCGCACACAAGGCGTCCACGATTTTAGGGGTCGTTCACAGCCTTTACAGCTATTTAGGCCCTGCCTTATTTTGCAGTAACTATCAACGACATATTCAAAGAGCCTGGCATTTTTAACCGCCAAAGCTACTTCATCGGCGATGGCGGACAGGACCTGGTCGTCTTCTTTGTCAAAATATTCATTTTCGATTTTATTGATGGCGTTAATGACCCCTACTTTCTCATCGCCGGATATCAAAGGTGCTGAAATGATCATTTTTGTTTGAAAATCATGCTCTTTGTCGATAGTGCCATAAAAGTCCGGATCGCTTTGAACATCGTTGACCACCTGTGTTTTCATTTCTCTCAGCGCCCGGCCGGCGATTCCTCTATGGGCGGGAAACTGTCTTGAAACCAGCTCCATGCCGGTTTCGCCGAAGGCTGTAAAAAACTCGAATTCATTGGTGCCTTCATCATACAAGAGTATTGAACTTTCTTCGCAAAGGAGTTCCGATGTAACGATCCCGGTGATGGTGGTCAGAAGTTCTTGTAAATCACCGATATACGCCAGTGAGGAACTGACGGTCTGGTAGAGATTGAGCATACGAATTTTGTTGTTCTTCAACTCGTGGGAAAATGTATTTTCCAACAGGCTGGATAACAGAGAAACAAAAGGAGGCCCTTCCGGTTTGGTTTTAAGATCTTGAAACACATCCGCATCCGCAAACAGGGCAAGGGTGCCGATGGATCGGTCCCGGGCCTGTAATGGAATGGCCATTCCAATGGGTTTCGTTGATTCGAGGGGATCCTGGGAAACGAACATGTCAAGCGCTTTGCCGTTTTGGGAAAAAAACAGAATCTCGTGTCCAATCTCATCCGAACGGTTGACTTCGGCGAGCAATCCTTCGAATTTACGGGCCATGTTCATCGAAACGTTTTGTGGAAAAAAGTGAGCCCGGGTTGTTCGGGGATCCTTGAGAAAAATTCCAACGACATCTAAATGATAATGCTGTTTCAGCCAGCCTGTGATGACAGAACATTGCTCTTCGATATCGTGAGTCAAAATAAGCTTTGTCAAATATTGATGGGTATGGTCCGGCATCGGTCTATCTCCTTAATATGGGTTCAGAGTTCTGGATTCCAGGTTCGTCATTTGTCATTCGATATTCATTATTCGTTATTCCGGGTTCAAAGGTTTACAGTTGGATACTTTTTACAAGCATAGTAGCAACGGCTACATATACTTAGAGTTCAAAAATTTCAATTTCCTCCGAAACATTCTTCAACTTGAACTTGCCTATAGAGACCGGAGAAACGTGCCTTTTCACCCGGTCTGCCGTTGATTCTGAAAGATATATTCTACCTCCGGTCGCCTGGGCGCCGATTCTCGCGGCCACATTGGTGAGACTCCCTCTGGCAGTGTAGGTCCACCGCGAACCGGAGTAGGTTTCGAACTTTGCCGCGCCCACAAGGGCCTGGCCGGAATTGATTCCCATGTTAACATCCAGCGGCCGATAGAGTGTGGAACACTCTTCCCAGATCCGAGTCGTCTTTTCCCGAATGGAAATGGCTGCACGAACGGCTTCGAGGGCGCTGGTATTCTTATCTTCATCCATAAATAGAACCATCAGGCCGTCACCAGCGGTTTCGTTTACATCACCATTGTTGGCATAAATGGCATCCATAAACGCGGAAAAATGCTTTTCAATGACTTCACTGGTTTGGCTGCTGCCGAGCTTTTCACACAGTTTGGTGTAGCCTTCAATATCGACAAAAAGGACCGAAAGGTCCTGTTTTTTACTTTCAGGGATGGTGTTTGTGGGAGATTTTTCGATCATCCTGGAAACCGTGACCGGTACGAATTTGCTCAGGTTTTCTTTAACACTTTCAAGGATTTCAACCTTTCTCATGGAGGCTTGAAGCTGGTTGAGAGCGGTTTCGAGCTGGATGTTCTTCTCCTGAAGGTCCAGGTTGAGGCCTTTGATCTCCTCGAAGGATCTGGCATTTTTCATAGCAACCACCAGGTTGTTGACAAGGGTGTCCAGCAGTTCTTCATCATCCGTGTTGTATGGTTCGCCGATGAGTTTGGCCCCCAGACCCATAATTCCTGTACAATCCGTATCCACGACAAAGGGAAAAGCGCACATCATTGCCGAAGAAAGAAGACCGCAGGTTTTGAAGTCCGCTTCATTTTGCATAGACTTTACAAGATCGTCAGAAAGCAGGATTTCACTGCCACCGGTTCTTAATAAGGAGATATCGTCGCCCTGAAACCCGACAGATACAAAGCCGTTTATCTCTATCGAGGGAACATCCACCGTGAGAATAAAGCCTTCGGCCACACCGAAATTCCCCATGGTCATCAGCAGGAAGTTCTTCAATATCAGCTCGTATTCGACGCTGCTGAATATGTCTTTGCTCACATCATACAGCGTCTTTAGATAATAGACCCGCCGGTCCAGTTCCGTCTGGATGCGCTCTGCCTGAAGAAGAGAACTTCTCAGCGCTTCTAACTCTCTTTCAAGATCCATTGTGTGCCTTTGGGGGTTCAGAGGTTCAGGGTTCAGGGGTTCGTCATTTGTCATTCGTTATTCGTTATTCATAGTTCAAAGATTGCTGAACCCTTAAATTCACATGTCCGCTAACGCTTCATCGACCGTGTTGTAGATTTTGGCAAATTTTGTGATGCCAACCATATTAAAGATTTTTTGGAAATGACCGGAAAGTCCGGTAATGAAAATCTTCTGGTTATTTTTTTTCGTTTCCGCCAAAAGCTGGATGATCACTGCAATGCCACCGCTGTTGATGTAGGCAGTTTCATAGAATTTCAAGAGTATCTTGCTGGTGCCCTGTTCGTTCGCATTCTGGTAGGCTTCGCTGAAAAAGGGCTCTGAAAAGGCAGTCACATCTCCCTGAATATCGAAAATTGTAATATCGTCCTGCTTTTCAAGATTGATTTCTATTTCATGATTCATACTTGACCTGCCTTTTCTCTATTTCGTTTGTTACCGTTCTGGGTTCACCGTTCAGGGTTATCTAACCTTGAACCTCTGAACCCGTGAACCGATACTTTCTTTTTAACCTGTCAATCGGAGCACCATCCTCACCATATGGCCTTCATCAGATATCTGATTAAACTCAACCTGATCCACAAGCTGTTTTATCAAAAATATACCCAGCCCTCTTGGTGTTTGGAGATTTTCAATTTTCTTTTCTATGTCAGGATCTTCAAGATTTTGAGGAGATTCATGCATACCCTCGCCCTGGTCCAGGACGGAAACGCTAAAGACGTTATCCTTGTAATTCATGGAGACGAGTACTCTTTTGTCGAGGCGGTTCAGGTTGCCGTGTTCCATGGCATTGAGGCATGCTTCGGAAACGGCGGTTTTCAAATCTTCTATGCGTTCCGGCAAGAAGCCCACGATTTTGGCAAAAGACGCCGAACACGCCATGGCGATTCGCTCATAACCCATTTGATTGGGAAGGCTGACCTCTATGGTATGTTCGTCCACCATTCTAATAAATTTACTTTCTGAAATCATACGTTACTGTGCTCCTATTGTTTCGTTTAAGGATGGGTGGATTTATCAAAAAGCTAAAATATAGTTTAGTT
>CALANC010000074.1 GCA_937925895.1 uncultured Desulfobacterales bacterium | reverse complement strand
TTTTATAACTGAAAAACCGAGTTGTTCGGCAAGTTGATTGATGCAGGATACCTTATCGGCAACAAAATCTTCATACCGTACAAGATGCATTTGTGATTGATAGATTTCGTATTGCTCAATAATACAACACCACCGTTTTGCAAGTGTCTCAATATAATCGTCCCCCTCTATCCCGTAAATCGTGCCTTCCATGATATATCGCCAGGCGGGATGCGGAAGAGTTTCAAGTTGCTTTTCAGATAAAGCATCAAGGTTTCCCGGTAGCTTCAGGCGATTTAAGATGCTGCCGATATTATCCCGCGGATCTCGGACAAGAAACACGAATTTGCCCTTGGGAAAGCAGGATATAACCTGGTCCATACAGAAAATCAAGTCGAGTTCTTTGATGATCTGTTTAGAGAAAGAAACCCTGTTTTGTTGGACGAGTTTTTTAAGGGGAACGCCCGATTCAAACAAAAGGTGTTGTCCCGAAGGGCGCAAGGCATACAAAAAATCCTGAGATACCGAAGAATCAGTTGCCTTTCCAAGAAGGCAGGCGATGGCCGTCGATCCGGTTTTCTGGTTTCCCATCATGATGACAGGGCGGTGATTAATCCGGGCACATCGATTTATCAAATGGGAGAAGATTTTGCTTCCAATATGAGTGGTTTTTCTCATAATTAATACGATTCTAAAAACCGAGTTGTTACAGGGTCAGGTGGAAAGATAATTTAGTATCAAAGAATTATATGGGCTTTCTCATGAACAGTAAATAGTAAAAACGAAATGAGAGGATATTTCATCTTGAAGATCGCAATTGTGGTTCCTGTTTTTCCAACGATCTCAGAGACATTTATTGTCAATCATATCACAGGACTGATTGACCAGGGCCACGACGTCTCGATCACGGCTTTAAATAAAGGCAGCAGGGCAAAAGCACACAAAATCATTGATGAATACCGTCTCCTGAACCGGACGACCTTTCTCAAAAAACTCCCCTCGAACAAAGCATTGCGCCGTCTCTGGGCAGCCGTCTTGATCGTCCTGTACGGCCTGAGATCTCCCTGCAGGATCAGCAAGGGCCTCCGGTACCTGCTGTTCGTTAATCGGTCGGACTTTTATCAAAAATTGGTCTTTTTGTTGTCTATGATCGGCCCGAAACACGACCTCTATCATTTTCATTTTGGGCAGACCGGCCGATTGGGTGCGGCCGTAAAAAAAATGGGGGTCCCCATCAAAATGGTGACCTCCTTCCATGGAGCCGATGTGAATCGAATCCCTGAGGAAAAGGGCAAGCGGTTTTATGTTGAACTGTTTGAACAGGGGGACCATTTTGTTGCGAACACCGAGTACACCAAGGCCCAGGCCGCCCAACTGGGATGTGATGAACAAAAAATCTCTGTGATTCCCGTTAGCTTATGCCTCAATAATTTTAATTTTAAGCCGAGAATCCTCACTGATAATGAAAGGGTTCAAATCCTTACGGTAGGGCGACTGGTAGAGAAAAAAGGGTATCAATACAGTATTCGGGCGATAGCAGAACTCATTCAACAGGGCTTCAGGCTGCATTATACGATTGCAGGGGACGGCCCCCTGAGACAATTATTAGGGAATCTGGTTGACGAACTAAATCTTTCAGGCCATGTCAGTTTTGCCGGTGAAGCGGCCCAGGAGGAAGTCATCGAACTCTATGGAAAATCGCACCTTTTTGTTTTATCCAGTGTCACAGCATCCAATGGAGACAGAGAGGGTCAGGCACTTGTGTTGCAGGAGGCCCAGGCATGCGGCCTGCCCGTTATTTCGACCTGGCACAACGGCATCCCGGATGGCGTCCTGGATGGCCAAAGCGGATTCCTCGTGCCGGAAAAAGATGTCAGGGCCTTAACCGGTGCCATCAAAAAGCTCTTGGAAACCCCCTCCGCGTGGAGCCAAATGGGACAGGCGGGCCGCTCCTTTGTGGAAAAGGGGTATGATGTAAAAGTCATAACAACCCGATTGGTAGATCTTTATAAAAGGATATAAAAAAACCCTCGATGAAGAGGGTTTTTTTATGGTTCATGGATAAATATAATACAGGCAGTTCCTGTTAGGGATGAGCGTCCGCACTGTGAACATCGTCATTGACCAGGAAACTGTCTGAACCGCCACCATCGTACCACTGTTGAGTTGGAGCATGGACAGGAGCGCCACTCAAAGCGCCAAAGAACCCACGCCGGATCTGTTCTTCCTCATCGCCAGCACCGCCTCGCGGCAGGTAGATGCCGTCGTTCTGGACGCCGACGTCCGACGTTTTTTCAAAACTGGCATGCCCGTCAGCAAAAACGACATTCTGCCCGTCTCGTCCGTGCGAATAGGAGTTGGCCGCCTTTACCCGCCAGTCCGATTCGGAATATTGGCTGTTTGTTAGCCAGTAAGGCACCAACCCCGCAACAGTGTCCGTCCAGGTTTGAGCGGTTGGGTTGCCTATATTAGTGATTTTGGGGTCAAGATAAGGGTTTTTGTCAGCCATCACGGCAAAGGAAGCATTTTTAGTCCCATCGGCAGTGTGCGAACTCTCTCCACCCTCGAGGGCATAGGGCATCTGGTAGGCGTAGCTGACATGCTGGTAAGGATAACCCGAATCCGGAGCCAGGTCTTCATTCCCAAAGTCCCATAACTCGACGATATCCTTGTCGCTTGTATTAGTGCCGTCGTATTCAGATTCATCGCCTGACGGGCAGATAAAACTCTTGGGACTGACATCTGCTTCCCGCACCAGCAGGTACAAACTGGCACCGATGGTGATAGTGCCGTCTTCACTCCAGTTTTTGTTGAGGTTCTGAAACTGGTCGGTTGCCCAATCCCAAGTGTGCTTGCCTCTTTTCCCTTGTACGGCATACGCGTCTTCATAGTCTTGGGAATAGACGGTTTGTGCGGTACCCAACCCCTTCAGATTGGTGGCACAGACAACGCGCTGGGCGATCTTCTTGACCTTGCTCAGCGCCGGCATCAGGATCGCCAGCAGCATCGCGATGATCGAGATAACCACCAGCAACTCAATCAATGTAAAACCTTTTTTCTTCATTTCTTCATACTCCTTTCGAGTAGGATTCGCTAAAATTGCCTCCGGCTAAGCCGAAACATCTAAAATAAGTGCTGTTTTTGCCCCAACGCAGGGCGATTCTAAAGTTCACGAAATCTTACCGGACAACATAAAGTTAACCCGGAGGCAATCACATTAACAACTCTTTTCGCCGGACCTAAATACCCGTTGTCGGCAAAAGGCATCGACTGTGATGAAAAAAAGCAGGATTCACAAGAAAATGAGGCACGTCGTTATTA
>CALANC010000073.1 GCA_937925895.1 uncultured Desulfobacterales bacterium | reverse complement strand
ATCTTCGTCAATCCTATCGGAATATTCTTCCAACAAGGCCATACTGAATCCGTCTATGCTGCGCAGCGGTGCCCGAAGATCATGGGAGACCGAGTATGAGAAGGCTTCCAGCTCCCTGTTGGTTGCTTCAAGTTGAGCAGTCCGTTTTTTTACTATCTGTTCAAGCTCTATATTTAGCTGGGTGAATTTTTCTTCAGCTCTCATCCGGTCACTAATATTTTCACAAATGACAACTATCTTTTCCTCGTCAACGACGATCTTTCTAAATATAACATTCAGTATTCCCCCATTCTTGCATGTCACGTTATACATAAGCTGATCAGTGTCGGGATTTTCCTCCGTATTCAATTCGGATTCCCAGTGGAGTAAAAATTCTCGCCGGTCGAAAACATTGGGAAATATTTTATTATACCATTCTGAGACAGTCGGTATTTCTTTAAGGGTGAAGCCGAAGCTTTCTACAAATGTCGGGTTAATGTATTCAACCTTACCGTCAGCTTCAATTACAGTTATTGGATATGGCGAAAGCTCCACAATCTTTTTGAGTAGGGTTTCTGTTTCTGAATATTTAGTCAGATATTTTGAGGCCAGGACCCCGCCGATTAATAGTGCGGCAAAAAAGGAGATTCGCACGAAGAGTGTATAGGGCGGAAGATTAAACACGACTAAGTCAAGAAAGTTATGAGTTTGTTCCGGAATCATGGAGCGAGAGAAGTGTTTGAAAATGAAATGATAGTAAACGCTGTCAACCACCCAAAAAAAACAAGAAATCAAAATTGCAGCGCTCATCAGATAGTTTGAAATTCTTTGTTTTTTGACTTCTTCTAATTTATACAGCTTTCGAATGGGTCCCAAAAACATCAAGGCCTCGGCAAGCAACAGAACAATATAGCCGTTAATCACAGCTTCTATCACCTTGAGATTTACGGATGGTATAGAGACGGCTTCTGTGATTTTAGGCATCCACGGAGCAGGGTTATATTGAGATATCCAGATAAAAATGGTGAATAAGATTATTGTGTTGAAAATACGAAACGGGATTTCGGTGATATAACGATTCCACCATATCTTCCTGGTGGTTTTAAATTTTTTCGCACACCAACCGTGCCAGATGATCCAGAATATGAACATCGACACGGTAATAATCGCCTCCCAACCGCCGGTTAACCACGCTGTTTGACAACCCAAGCCCAGCGTGGCTGAAAGCAATCCATATCGCCATCCCCAATACATAGATACAATCAATGGGAAGGCTAAGCCCACCTGGAACGTAAACTGGTAAGGGGGAAAAGAAGAAAAAAACGGATGAAAGTTGATAAAAAAACCAACCAAACCTGAAGCAAAGGAGATGGCAATTTTATATGGAATCGTAGATTCTTTTAAATCCTCATGCATGGTTGTGTTGATATGGCGAAATAATTGGGCATTAAATTTATGTTTATATACTAGTTAAAATTGAAGATAATCTGTAAAATTTTTATATCAATGAGCGTGATTTGTCAATAAATGGTTCTGGGCTTTATAGTAATTGCTTTACAGGTGATATGGGTTTTAAAGAAATGAATCGCTTTTATATTTCTCTGGTTATTGCTTCAGGCGGTGCACGCCAGAAAAAATTAATAAGCCTGAATTCTGAGCCAGACATGCCAAGGCAATGTTGAGGTTGGAAGCAAGTTCTACGGCAAGTGAGGTGGGACGAGATATGGCAAAAATGATCGGGATATTCGCCCGGGCGGCTTTTTGAACAAGTTCATAACTTACGCGAGAGGAAAGAACCAAAAGTGAAGCCTTGTGAAGGGTTCGGCCAAGAAAAAGCTTTCCTATAACCTTGTCAAGGGCGTTGTGGCGCCCCACGTCTTCGGCAACTGATAAAAGTTCAAAGTTCTCTGAGTAGAGTGCAGCAGCATGAGATGCTAGGGTCTTTTCACGCAAGGGCTGATGGAGGGAAAGGCTTTCGAGAAGATCAAAGGCAATATTGGCATCCACCTTTGTTTCATCACTAACCGGCTGAATCATCTGATAAAGCTCATCTACAATTTCCTTACCGCAAATACCACAGCTGGACTGGCTGATATAACCCCTTCTTTTCAGAAGATCAGATATTTTTTCTTTTCTAGATTCTTCCAGGGTAATCGTGACAACATTGGAGTCCATGTCGTCACAAAATGACAACGTATTAATATCTTTAAGCGTATCCACGATACCTTCGGCAAGGCAGAAGCCGGCTGCATGGGCCAGTTCATCGCCGGGAGTGCGCATGATAACAGAATACGGCTTCCCTTCAATATGGATAGACAGGGGTTCTTCCGGAATCAGCTTGTGATCAGAAGGTGTGCTTGAGTTGTTATCCCAGTGTAGGATTGGATGCTTGGAAGATGTTTCCAAAGATACCTCCTGCTAACGTTCTGATGTCAGAGTTCTCAGAATAATTCCCCTTTCACCCACGGGATCATTTTGAGACCTTTGAAAAATGTTGAGCCATAACCCAGCTTAACAACCAGATGGACAGGCTCTAGGTCTTACATGTTCATTTAATCCATCGTTTCACCTGCCACACCCAATATATGAGTTGCTGTTCATAAGTCAACAATTGTTGACGGTCTTTTCATTGACGATTTACAATCATAATCCAATTAAAGGATAAATTTTCCTTGACAAAGTCTTAATATAAATTAAGATTTAATGTTTTTGTAAGACAATTTGTGGTAAGATTTTCATTAGGAGGGAAAGATCGTATGTACGCTATCGTTAATACGGGCGGAAAACAATATAAAGTTCGTCAGGGAGATGTCTTAAGAATAGAAAAAATCCTTGGTGAAGTCGGTAGTCCGGTTTCTTTGGATAGGGTCCTCATGTTTGCCGATGGTGAAAAGGTTGATATTGGCAGACCGGTTCTTGACAACGTGGTGGTCAAGGGTCATATTGTCGACCAAAACAAAGCAAGAAAAATTCTTGTTTTCAAATATAAAAAGAGAAAAAGATATCGCCGCAAACTTGGACATCGTCAGAAATATACCGCTATAAAAATAGACAGCATTGAATCTGTTCAGTAATCTCCGGGGAAGCCAACTTATCGTTTCGTGGCACCGGCAAAGATCTGTATGGCCCAGACGGACTGAAGAGAGTATCAATTTAAAACAATTTCTTTTTTAAGAGGAGCAAATATAATGGCACATAAAAAAGCGGGCGGAAGTTCAAAAAACGGACGCGACAGCCAGGGACAACGCCGGGGCGTTAAACGATACGGCGGCCAGAAGGTGAAGGCCGGTAATATCCTAATTCGACAGCTGGGGACCAAGATACATCCAGGCGAAAATGTTGGGGTAGGCAGGGATTATACGTTGTTTGCCAAGATTGATGGTATCGTTTCTTTTGAAAGACAAGGGCGTTCTCGCAAAAAAATAAGCGTTTATGCAGAGTGAAATTCATTGATGAAGCGATTATCACTGTTCAGTCCGGTGATGGTGGAAGAGGCTGCGTAAGTTTCAGACGTGAAAAGCATGTTCCCCGCGGAGGGCCGGACGGAGGAGACGGGGGCAAGGGTGGTGACGTTATCTTGCTGGCAACGTCAAGAAAGCGCACCTTATATCAGTTTCGATTTAAAAGGAATTTCAAGGCCGAAAACGGTTCCCATGGTCAAGGAAAGGAAAAAACAGGAAAAAACGGCCAAGATTTAATTATACAACTTCCTCCCGGAACAGTGGTCACCGATGCCGATACCGGAGAAGTCATAAAGGATCTGGTTAAACCCGATGAATCGCTCGTTTTGGTGAATGGTGGCAGGGGAGGTCAGGGCAACACACGATTTAAAACATCAACCCACCGAACCCCTCGATTTGCTCAACCCGGGGAACCCGGAGAAACCAAAACACTCAAACTTGAATTAAAACTGCTGGCAGATGTGGGCATTATTGGTCTTCCTAATGCCGGCAAGTCCACTCTCATATCAGTTCTTTCTTCAGCGCGACCCAAAATAGGTGAGTATCCTTTCACCACGCTTACTCCTAATCTGGGTGTTGTTCAAACCGATTGGGGAGAACCATTTGTGCTGGCCGATATCCCGGGGCTAATTGAGGGAGCGCACAAAGGGACGGGGCTCGGCACAAAATTTTTACGTCACATAGAGCGCACAAGTATTTTGGTACACCTTATCGATGTTTCAGCGATTGATCCGAACAATCCCCTTCATTTATACAATACCATTAACGAGGAACTATTCCTGTATAATCAGAAGCTTTCGGAAAAACCCCAGATCGTCGTTCTTAACAAACTTGATTTGCCCGGTATCCAAACAGCGGCAGAGGAATTTCAATTTGCCCTTAAATCCCGAGAGGTTATATTCATTTCAGCCCTTACAGGAAAAGGCCTAGAGAAATTAATACAGAAAATTGTTCAATTATTGGACAAACCTGATGAATTATAACAAAAAGAAAGTTTTAAAAAACGCCAACCGCATTGTCGTAAAGGTCGGCAGTAATGTGCTGACAAAAGATAATGGGTTGAATTTAATTGCAATAAAATCCATAAGCAAGAAGATATGCCGTTTAATTGAAAAAGGTGGGGAAGTTATTCTGGCATCCTCCGTGCCCATTGGAGTGGAGGAACTGACCACTACCAAGTTTGTGGTTTTTGGGGATGGACAGGTTAAACGCTGATTCGCCCAAACCTCACCTGAACCATATATTAAAAAGAAGGAAATCATTGAAGCGCATAGGAATTTTTGGGGGCACCTTTAATCCAATCCATCTTGGTCACATTCAAGTAGCCGAGGAAGTCAGAAATAAATTTTTCTTGGATGAGATATTATTTATCCCCGCCGCTCTACCGCCACACAAAGAACCGGGACAGGTGGCGGATGCCAGAGACCGTCTGGAAATGATAGAATTAGCCCTATCAAGATATGGGGATTTTACCGTTTCAGATGTTGAATTAAGACGTGCGGGACCCTCATATACCATCGATACCGTTCGCTATTTTATATCTATTCTGAATGACAAATCCACCCTCTATCTCATCATGGGACTAGACGCCGTTCTTGAGATTGATACCTGGAAATCTTACTTGGATCTTTTTTTACTGATACCCTTTATCGTTCTGACGCGGACACTTGCAGGACGAGATGATACGGATGTTGGATGGAGGTCACTTGAAAAATATCTGCAATTAAAGGTGTCTGACGGTTATCGATTTTCAGCTGAGCAGTCGTGTTTTATCCATGATGAAAAGCAGTCGGTATTTGTTTTTGATATCGCTCCTATTGATATATCATCAACCCATATTCGCCGCCGTATAAAAAAAGGAAAAACGATTGAATTTCTTGTACCTAACATCGTTAGAGATTTTATAGAAGTCAAAGGACTTTATTTATGATAAACGAG
>CALANC010000072.1 GCA_937925895.1 uncultured Desulfobacterales bacterium | reverse complement strand
AGGAAGCTTTTACTGGAGATGTTATCGGGGATCTTAATTCGCGTAACGGAAAAATTGAATCCATTGAGCACAAAATGGGCGTTCAGGTGATAAAAGCCATCGTTCCCTTGGCAAAGATGTTCGGTTATTCAACCTCGTTACGATCGGCAACTCAAGGCAGGGGTACCTTTACCATGCAATTTTCCCATTTCGATCGAATTTAAAAGAACTGTTTCCTTCCTTCCTTATCCTCATTTTGTTCGGCCAGTTTTCTCTCTTTTCTGATTTTTTCCAGCATCTCTTCAATTTTGGCCTTTTTCCCAGGATCGCTCTCATTTTCCAAAGCCCTTTTAAAGTGAAATGAGGCAGTTTTCAAATTGAATTTTTTCTGGTAATACATGCCGAGGTAATAATGGGCATCATCCAGCCTGCCAATCTTTCCGTAAGTCTCACCCAGGAAATAGAGAGCCGGGGTATAATCAGATTTGAGTTTGATAAGTTCTTCAAATGTGTTTGCTGCATCGTCAAGGCGTCCCAACTCCAATTGAGTACGGCCAAGATAAAATAGACCTTCAGGATCAGAAGATGCGATGCTATTTGCGCTGGCCAGAATATGCAATGCTTCCGAATAGTTGCCGTCGAGAAAATAGATTCTGCCGAGGTCTTTTAAAATATATGGATCAAAGGCTCTTTTTTCCAGTGCGATTTTAAGGTGGATGGCGGCTTCTTTCCTGTTTCCGGTTTTAGCAAGAACCAGTCCGTAACCGTAATGGGTAAAAGGGTTTGAAGGATTGTCCTTGACGTCGGATTCGAATTTCCTTAAGGCTGTATTTTCATCTCCGTGCATGGCAACCATCCAGGTGTGAGCCCTTTCAAAATCGTATGGGGCTTTGGGGTGTGGTCTTTTTCTGTTTTTTTCGAGCCATGTATCAATAAAGGCCATGCGTTCCTCGGAAGCAGGATGAGTTCTTAAATAAGTGGGAACCTGATCCGGGCCGAACCACTGTTGACTTCGCATCTTTTTCAGCATTGAGAGCATGCCGTCACCGCTGTATCCTGCCCGTGTCAGCCAATCGAGGCAAATCTGATCCGCCTGAGCCTCATCTTCCCGGCTGTAGGCAAGGGCCATGGATTGGCCGGCTGCCATAGATCCTACAGTTACTGCATTGGCGGCTGCCGCCGCCCCTCCAGCCCCGAGCAACATCCCTGCAACCACACCGGCAAGTGTGACAACTCCTATTTTTTTGGATCTCTCAATTTTGTGGGAAATGTGCCGAGAAACCACATGCGCAATTTCATGGGCAAGTACGCCGGCCAGTTCTTCCTCGTTCTCCAAAACTACAAGCAACCCGCTGTTCACAAAAATATTACCCGCCGGGCTGGCAAAGGCATTGAAGGCATCCTCTTTAATTACATAAAAACGATAGGAAAACGGTTGGGGGGGAAGGATCGAAACAATTTTTTTCCCGATATCATTTAGATAATTCACCACAACGGGATCTTCAATGAACTCAAAATGTTTTAAAACCACCTTCATAAATTCGCGGGACATCTCTTCTTCCTCCTGCACAGTTATACCGGGCGCATGTTTAGGGGAAAAAAAGACGCTGATCATTATGCAAACAAAACATAAAAAAAGTATTTTTAGGTTAGATTTCTTTGCCATATTATACATTATAGCACCCTTATCTTCTTTTCAAACAATACATTTTATGGTAGACATTTTTATTATGGCACAGATCATGTGTATAGCCAATCAAAAAGGCGGGGTTGGTAAAACGACTACAGCAGTAAATCTGTCAGCCGCACTGGCCGTTTCAGAAAAAAGGACCCTACTTGTTGATTGCGATCCTCAGGGAAACGCGACCACGGGTCTCGGTCTTGATAAAAAAAGTATTTCCGAAACCCTATATCACGGTATGATTGGAAAAGTTGCTGCAGAAAGACTAGTCATGGACAGTGACATAGAAACATTAAAAATTATTCCTTCCCGGGTTGACCTCATCGGGTTTGAAGTGGAGATGATGTCAAAATCGAGGAGGGAAATGTCTTTAAAACGCCTGTTGTCTAAAATTGAAGATTCGTTTGATTACATCATTATTGATTGTCCGCCATCTTTAAGCCTTTTGACGGTGAATGCATTGACAGCAGCAGAGTGGATGCTGATACCTCTTCAGTGTGAATTCTATGCACTGGAAGGCCTGGGACAACTTTTGGAAACCATGAAACGAATCAGGAATAATTTAAACCCGCGGCTTAAAATTGCAGGGATTCTACTCACGATGTTTGACAAGCGGACGAACTTATCGCGTCAAGTCGCCGAGGATGCTGAAAAGTATTTCAAGGATCTGGTATTCAAAACCGTTGTTCCCAGAAACGTCCGGCTGGGTGAAGCGCCGAGTTTTGGCAAGCCTATTTTGCTCTACGATGCCACTTCGACAGGGGCACAAAGCTATTTTAGTCTGGCAAAAGAGATTATGGACAACAGCTATGCTAGGTAAAGACCGTTGTACCGCTCCAATTTAGTTGGAGAAGAGGGTCCTTGGCCCCATGAATCCTTTGTGGGTCATTTCAACTCTTTTGGAGATGATCCTTAAATTTTAACTGTATTTTTAATAAGTTGTAGGAAGCAACTAACTATTATTATGGGAAAATCGAAGACAAGACGAAAATCCGACCCAGGTTCAAAGCCATCAAGAAAGATAGCATTGGGTAGAGGTCTTGATGCCTTGATACCGGATATGGCCCCGTTCGAAAACAAGGCGATGGAATATTTTCAGTGTGATATTGAATTGATACGTCCGAATCGCTATCAACCACGCTTGCGATTTTCCAAAACTGAATTGAATGAACTGTCCCGCTCCATTAAAAAGCAAGGTGTCATACAGCCTCTTTTGGTAAGAAGAGATGGAAGCGACTATGAACTCATCGCCGGTGAAAGACGATTAAAGGCTGCTAAAATAGTTGGTCTTAGTCATGTTCCGGTGATTGTTAAAACGGTCGCGGATACGGACCTATTGGAAATGTCCCTCGTTGAAAATGTTCAACGGGAGGATTTGAACCCCATGGAAGAGGCTGAAGCATATCATATGCTGCTCACCAAGTTCAATCTAACGCAGGATCAGGTCGCGGCGCGCGTTGGTAAAAGCAGGTCTGCCGTGGCAAATTTTTTGAGACTTAGACAGCTGCCGGAACAGATCAAGGCCAGTATTTCAGAAGGCACCTTGAGCATGGGGCATGCACGGGCACTGCTTGGTGCTGCGACATCCGCCCAGCAAAACACGGTGTGGCGGGCGATTGTTTCAAAAGGCCTTTCCGTCAGAGAAACGGAAAAACTGATAAAACTCCTGAGAACAGAGAAGAAAAAGACTAAAAGAGCCTCTTCCGGTTCAGAACAAAGATACCTTTCCGATCTTGCGGATGAAATGTCCCGTCGGTTCGGAACCAAGGTTACAATTAAACAGCGCGGGAAGAGAGGAACTGTGGAATTCGAATTTTACGACAATAACGATCTTGACCGCCTGTTAGGTCTTCTTCAAAAGATATAATGTCTATTCATATTATTATCGATGGTTACAACCTGATCCGCCAATCCGATTCCCTGGGGCAACTTGACAATCAGGATATTCAACTCGGCAGAGATGGCCTTATCGACATGCTCTCGGTTTACAAAAGAATAAAGAACCACAAGATTACGGTGGTTTTTGATGGGATCAATGCTTCCTTCCATTCCCGACACAAGGATCGAAAAAAAGGAATTGAGATTAAATTCT
>CALANC010000071.1 GCA_937925895.1 uncultured Desulfobacterales bacterium | reverse complement strand
GAAACATTTCGGTTTGAGTAATTTCTTCTTGTGTAGATAAGATCGTATTGTTCTTAATTAAATAGATCCACTCTACGGTATGAAAATCTCTCAGCCCGCCTGCAGAGGATTTTATATTGGGCTCAAGTATTTTGGGTGATTTTCCGAATTTATTATGTCGAGCCTTTATATCAGCAAAATATTGAAAGATCAGCCTTTTTTTATCATCTTCTGTGAGAACGCCAAATATTTTTTCATTCCACTCTTTGTATAGAGACTTATCCCCGATCACAAAGCGTGTTTCAAAAAACTGAGTAAATGATGTTAGGTCTTCTTCTAAAAATCTAGAAATATCCGAAAATTGTCGTACAGTGTGCGAAAATTCAACCCCCACATCCTTGAGTAATGCAACCACCTCTTTTATTTGTTCTTCGCTTCCCTTAACTTCTTTGAAAATTATCATCAAATCAATATCTGAAAATGGAGAGAGTTCTCTTCGACTAAAACTTCCTGATGCAGCAAGAACACAATCCAGCTTCTTTTTTGCAAGGGCTCTATAAATAAATTCTTCAACCAAAAGACTATACCTAATACACAGTTTAAAAGAATTTTTTTGCATCTCTGGATCACTAAAGAGATTTTCTTTTTCATTAAAGAATTTTGATTTTATATCTTTTGGGTTTTCCATATACAAAAGTAACGTTCCGAGTATTAATTATAGTTTTTCAAATCTACCTTGAAAGAACCTTAAATATTCTGGTTCATATATCATTTTCAGACCCTTAATCTTTCTTCGATTCTGATAAACCGAAGCTATCGACTCAACAGCGACATCAATATGCGCTTGAGTATAAACCCTTCTGGGAAATGTAAGTCGAACAAGTTCTAACTTCGGATAATTATGTTTTCCTGTTTTTGAATTTCGACCAGCAGAAACGATTCCCCTTTCCATTCCTCGAACACCTGAATCTATATAAATCTCAGACGCCAAGGTTTGTGCAGGAAAATTATCTTGAGAAATATGTGATAGAATTTTTTTGGCATCCAAAAATATTGCGTGGCCCCCAATTGGTTTTATATACGGAACGCTGTATTTATCAAGCTGGTGTCCGAAATATTCAATCTGTCCAATACGAGCACGAATATTATCATACTCAACCATTTCTTCGATGCCAACAGCCATAGCCTCCATATCGCGCCCGGCTAGCCCTCCGTAAGTATGCAGACCTTCGTACACAACCACCATATTTCTAACGGCCTCAAAAACCTTTTTATTTCTCGTTGCAAATATTCCCCCGATATTAACCATTAGATCTTTTTTGGCACTAACCCACATTCCTTCAAAATATGACATCATTTCTTTTAAAATTTCAGCAATGCTTTTCTTTGCATAACCCCTCTCGCGTACTTTAATAAAATATGCATTCTCTACAGCTCGGGTTGCATCAAACCAAAGCTTTATTTTGTTTTCCTTGCATAGTTTTTGAACTGCTTTTAAGTTAGCCATTGAAAACGGTTGCCCCCCCGCCATATTTACCGGTCCGGCCATACTTACATATGCGATTTTTTTTGCACTAACTTTTTTTATCAAATCCTTTAGTTTTTTAAGATCAATGTTTCCCTTAAATGAATGCTCGCTAGCTGTGTCATGAGCTTCATCAATTATGACATCAACAAATGTTCCGCCTGCAAGTTCTTGATGAAGTTTTGTTGTTGTAAAGTACATGTTGCCAGGAACATAATCTCCTTCTTTAATCAATATTTGGGAAATCATGTGCTCAGCGGCGCGTCCTTGATGGGTTGGTACGAAGTATGGCATTCCATAATATTTTTTAATGTTTTTCCATAAATAATAAAAATTTTTACTTCCGGCATAAGCTTCATCACCGATCATCATACCTGACCATTGTCGGTCACTCATTGCATTTGTGCCGCTGTCAGTTAAAAGATCAATATATACATCTTCTGACTTTAGCAGAAATGTATTATACCCGGCATTTTTAATGGCTTTTTCGCGATTTTCTATTGTTGTCATTTTAATAGGCTCAACAACTTTTATTTTGAATGGTTCAGCCCAACTTCTTTTGGCAATCTTTTTTGCCATGATTACTCCGCGCTAATTATAGAAAATATTTGTCAATTAAGAGAATAACTTTCTGCCTCATATTCAACTTCAATGATTGAGCTAATTCCACCCCGTACATTAAACTCAGCAGTAAGATGCATATATCTTGGCATGCACACATTTACAAGGTCGTCTAATATTTTATTAGTGACGGCCTCAAAGAACATCCCATCGTTTCGGTAAGAATTAAGATAGATTTTATACGATTTTAGTTCAACACAAAGTTTATCAGGCACATACTCCAAAATTATAGTAGCGAAGTCTGGCTGACCGGTTTTAGGACATAGAGATGTAAATTCAGGGGCGGTGTGTTCAATTGTATAGTCTCTATTAGGATATGGGTTTTCAAATGATTCTAATAATTTCTTTTTCTCTTCCATTTTGTTCTCTTTTACTTAAAATATTTTGGTTTAACTTTATATGGAATTGAGTCTTCAATACCCGCTTGCTGAAAACCCCGCAATCTTAAAGCACAGCTATCACAGAC
>CALANC010000070.1 GCA_937925895.1 uncultured Desulfobacterales bacterium | reverse complement strand
ATCCCGTTATCAGACAATTCGAATTTCAGTTTTCATAGGATCTCACCGAATCAATTTTTGTCGAAATATTATTCTTTATCCAGCTCGCGTCCCACCATTCAACAGGATTCACAAAAGTATCATGGACAAGCATCCCAAAATGGAGATGATCCCCTCCCGCAAGGCCTGTACTACCGCTACGTCCGATGATGTCCCCCTTTGAGACGACCTTTCCTACTGTAACATCAATACCGCTTAAATGGGAGTAAGAACTGAAAAGTCCGAAACCATGGTCTATGATTACTGTATTCCCATAGATCCCCAAATTCCCCCTAAATGCAACCTTACCGTTGTTGGCCGCTGGAATGGGTGAGTGTGCGACGGAGGCAAGATCGATACCTAAATGAACCTGACGATCAATTATCCGGCCCTTATACTTATATCTGCGATGTTCTGCATAGCCGGCTTTTCTTTCCGATTTTGGCAGCCTCATGAAAGCGCCGTTCCAGTATAATTTCTTATCGGTGTTTCTCACCACTTCAACAATTTTACGGTGATTGGCAAGACGAAGTTCATGATTGATTTTAAGGAATTTGTCGCTATTGGATAGGTGGGAATCGTGCTCAACAACATCATCGAATTCCGGCATCTTCCAATTGAGGAATTTGTCGGATATTTCCAATAAAGCTTTGTTGAATGTTTTCTTTTTGAGATAATACGGAAAACCGGCCCTTGAGTTATTACCACTAAAATCGGTTGCTTCCACATAAATTTTCACAACTGGTTCCTGGTTGTATGCAAGGGCAAAAAATGACACGACAATATTTGTATCTTTAAAATTTCCTGTATGCCCCGGGAAAAATTTTTCCCCCACATATACACCACTTGTTGGACATGATTCTGACAACCTGTATATGACAAGCCCTGAACCTCCTTGGCTGACATTGTGGGCTCTGCTCAGAAAATCTATTTGAGGAGACGTTGTATCTATCGTTACCTCTTTTTCTAGGTAAGCCCGGTTCCCGCTCCACCATTTACGCCAAGAAAAATCTCTCACAACCATACGCAACATTGCCTTGCCGTCGTTCATTCCCATCTCTTTTGGTTCAATCTCAATGTTGAAAGTCGCTTGTTTTTCCTTACCTCCACCGATAAAGACTTCTCCCGGGAATTCCTTTCTAAGGAGAACGACTTCTTTTCCGGATTGTAAAAGCCCGATCCATACACTTCTTATACCGCTCTTTGAATCAAATACTTCCACGGGGATAGATTGTTTTTTACCGATGAAAGGTTGGGAAAGTGCTAAGCGAATGGATGGTACTTCACTCTCCAGTTTGACCACCAACATCCATCCGACCGGCAAAATAATGAGGATACAAAGCAATGTAATAAGTCGTGATTTCATGTTTTTTTGTTTTCTTTCAATAGGTTATAAACCACCTTTCTAATTTGAACAAAGTATTTATATTAACAGTAAAAAAGTGAGTAATCAAGGGCTGTTTTTCGTTTCTTGACTTTTAACAGTGCCCACGATAAACTCTTTGATAGTATGAACTTAAGGGTTTTTTAAAGTAACCTTGCAGTTTAAAGACTGTGGCAGGTGAACGTCTGTAACGAAAAGTGTTTTGGGATCGACTTTGAGTCTTTGATCAAATTTAAACGTATGAGAAACACGGTAAACATAGGTAACATTTCAGTCGGGCAAGGACTTCCCCTGGTTTTGATATCAGGCCCTTGCGTCATCGAAAATTATGATACCACATTTGAAATAGCTTCCTATCTCAAAGATATTACTCAAGAGTTGGACATCCCCTTCATATTCAAGGCATCCTACGATAAGGCCAACCGGACGTCCATAAAATCTTATCGGGGACCCGGGATAGTTGACGGACTTAAAATTCTAGAACGCATCAAAGCAGAGCTTGATGTTGTTATTCTCTCTGACGTTCATAGGATAAATGAAATATCCGCCGCCATCAGGGTCTTAGATATCATCCAAATACCTGCTTTTTTATGCAGACAGACCGATTTTCTAGTGGAAATTGCCCAAACAGGAAAAACTTTGAACATAAAAAAGGGGCAGTTCCTCGCCCCTTGGGATATGAACCATGCGGTCGAAAAAGTGACCGCCACAGGAAACCAGCGGGTGTTGATAACGGAAAGAGGAACCATGTTCGGATACAACAATCTAGTTGTAGATTTCCGCAGCATAAAAATCATGCAGGATACGGGGTGCCCTGTGATTTTTGATGCCACCCACAGCATCCAGCTTCCTGGTGGAGACGGAACGAGCTCAGGCGGGCAGAGAGAATTTGCGCCAATTCTCGCCGGTGCTGCGGTTGCAGCAGGTGCAGACGGCATATTTATGGAAGTTCACCCCAACCCGGATAAGGCACTTTGTGATGGTCCCAACTCATTAAAACTTGAGATCTTGCCTGAGTTGCTGGCTCAGCTCAAAGCAATTAAAGATGTAAAACAAAAATTTAATGGATCCGGATAAACTAAAAGACATAAAGCTTTTAATTTTAGATGTCGACGGCGTGCTTACCAACGGCAGTATTATCTACAATGATAACGGTGTAGAAACCAAGATCTTTAATGTGAAGGACGGTCTTGGAATAAGACTACTCATGGATGCGGGGTTTGACCTCTGTATCGTTACCGGCAGGCTTTCAAAAGCACTCGATAATCGTTGTAAAAACCTTGGTATCGACCTCGTCTTTGATAATGTGAGGGACAAGGCGTCTGTTTTCGAACGTATTTTAGACCAAACCGGCCGATCGGCTTCGGAAGTTGCGTTTATAGGAGACGACCTGCCCGATTTGCCGCTGATGAAAAACGTAGGGCTTGCAATTGCCGTTGCGGATGCCCACAAGGTTGTCCTGGATGCTGCGGATATGGTAACATCGGCAAAAGGCGGGTGCGGCGCCGTAAGGGAAGTTAGCGAATTGCTGTTGAAAGCTCAGGGCCTTTGGGATAAAATTTTAGAGCGTTTTTTTTAATACCGATGATGAAGTATCACAACCCAAAAAAGTTAAAAATTTTTCTGCTATCTCTTGCTGTTATTACCACAGGCATCATTTTATCAATTTTTGTCGGTCATCGAATTTTTGCCAAAAAGGAGAAAACAATACCGGATATCGACAATAAAGCACAAATTTCCCTGAATAAAATTCATCAAACAGCCACCCGAGACGGACAACGAGAATGGAGTCTCGACGCAACGAAAGTCAATTATATCACCGAACAAAAGCTGGCCAATTTTCAGGATTTATTCGTCACGTTTTACCTCAAAGACAACAGCGAAGTTTATCTGACGGCCGATCAAGGCATATTGGAAACAGATTCAAAGGATTTGGAAGTCAGGGGCAATGTGGTGGTTACACACGGAGAATATAAACTGAACACCGAAGTGTTGCATTACAACAACAATGATCATATGATATTGTCAAAAGCGCCGGTAAAAATAACAGGAGATTCGCTTTTTCTTATAGCTGATTCGATGTCTTTGAATTTAAAGACCAATACAACACTTTTAAGAGGTAAAATAGAAGGAACTTTAGTTGATAAAATTAAATTTTAATCAAGATTGCACTCGGCTCATGTTCGTATGGATTATCAATTTTTTACTTTTTGCCGTTTTGACGCTCCCCCTATCCTATGCTGATGACAAGAAGCCTGACGGACAAACACCGAATGATGAAAAAAAATCGGAGATCCATATTACATCAGATAAAATGGTTTTGGAAAGTAACGCCGAATATGTAGAGTTTATGGGGAATGTCAGGGCGACCCAGGAAGAATCTGTTCTGACCGGTAACAGTCTCAAGGTTTTTTACCAAGGAGGTTTGGATAAGAATAAAGAATCGTTCGTAGGGGAAGAATCGATAAAAAAAATCGTTGCCAAAGGTAATGTTAAAATAATATTCGAAGACAAGATTGCAACCGCGCAACAGGCGACGTACACAACCGCATCTAGAATCCTTGTCCTGTCCGGACCGGATGCAACAATAATCAGCGGCAAAGATTCGATTTCCGGTGAGAAAATAACGTTTTACAGGGCGGACGACCGCGTTATTGTTGAAAGCGGCAAAGAAAAACGGGTTAAAGCCGTGTTTTTCTCAAAGCAAGGGATGCTGAACTAATTTATTTAGCTTTCAACTTGAATGTCGAGGGTATTATATGGCAAGATTGTCCCTTGAAAACCTGGTAAAAACATATGACGGAAGACAGGTTGTGAATTCGGTCAGCCTAAGCATCGACGATAGCAGTGTTGTCGGTCTTCTCGGTCCCAACGGTGCAGGCAAAACCACAACATTCTATATGACCATAGGAATAATAAAACCGGATCAGGGGCAAGTCTATCTTGATGATGAAGATATAACCAGTTACCCTATGCATCTGAGGGCACGCAAAGGGGTCGGCTATCTTCCCCAGGAGACCTCGGTGTTTAGAAAGCTGACGGTTAAACAAAACATTGTGGCAATTCTTGAAATTCTGCCCATCTCAAAATCAGTGCAGGAGGATCGGGCAAACAAGCTGCTGGACGAACTAGGGATAAAACACCTTTCAAATCAGAAGGCAAATCTTTTATCAGGAGGTGAACGGCGACGCCTTGAAATAACTCGCGCTCTTTGTACAAACCCGTCCTTTATCCTCCTTGATGAACCATTTGCAGGGATAGATCCTTTGGCGGTAATCGATATAAAAAACATCATCGGCCACCTGAAAAAACGGGGTATAGGGATCCTTATATCAGATCATAATGTTAGAGAAACACTTGAAGTATGTGACAGGGCGTATATATTGAATGACGGGGAAGTCATTGAATCCGGTTCACCTGAGAAAATAGCCTCGAGTGAAACTGCGCGCCGTATATATTTAGGGGACGAGTTCAAATTGTAACGAATATTGGCCCAAAGGACAAGGTCTTTCACGACAATAATAATGGCACTTGAATTACGACAACAACTGAAATTAGCCCAACAGCTTATTATGACGCCGCAGCTTCAGATGGCGATCAAGCTTTTACAACTGTCGCGCCTTGAGTTGTTGGATACCATCCAGCAGGAACTCGAAGAAAATCCCGCCTTGGAAGAGGATGTGCCTGAAGTTGCAACTGAAGACCAACCGGTTGAATCGTCTGAAACAGCTCCGGCGGACTCACCCGCAACAAAAGAAGTTACCATAGAAGAAAAAATGAACGATGATATTGACTGGAGCTGTTATATTGACGAGTACAATTCGACCGGCAGGGTGCATTTTGAAACTGAGGCAAGAAGCACACCGAATTTCGAATCGTTTGTGGCGCGCAAGGAATCTTTGCGCGAACACCTGTTGTGGCAACTGCTTATGACCTCTCCTGCTGAGCATGAAGAAAAAATTGGCAGCATTATTGCCGGCAATTTGAGCGCAGAGGGTTACCTGGATGTTAGCATTGAAGATATCGCCGACATGAGCGGTGAAATTACTGAAAAAGTTGAACAGGTTTTATCCTTAATGCAAACCTTTGATCCCGTCGGTGTGTGTGCCCGGAATATCAGCGAATGCCTTTTGATACAGGCGAATCATTTTAACTTAGACAGCACAATTGTAACCGACATTATTAAGAACCATTTGAATCATCTTGAAAATAAGAATTATAAGGCAATCACCAAGGCATTAAAAATAAGCCTTGATGATGTTATCATGTCCGTCGAAATCATCAAAAGCCTGGATCCAAAACCAGGTCAACTATTTATCGATGAAGAGCCCCACTACATCACTCCCGATATTTATGTGTATAAATTCGAAGATGACTTCATTATCATTTTAAATGATGACGGATTGCCTAAACTGCGCGTTAATAATTTTTATAAAAATGCCATCAAAAACAGCAAACTGATTCCGGAAAATGCAAAGGCTTATGTACAAGACAAGATGCGTTCTGCTACATGGTTGATCCGAAGTATTCATCAGCGTCAAAAAACGATTTATAAAGTAATGGAGAGCATACTGAAATTTCAACGGGATTTTTTTGAAAAAGGCATCTCATATCTAAAACCAATGGTGCTGAAAGATGTTGCAGATGATATCGAGATGCACGAATCAACAATTAGCAGGGTTACCACCAATAAATATGTCCATACGCCGCGTGGCATTTTTGAGTTGAAATATTTTTTCAACAGCTCCATCAGACGTGTTCACGGCGGTACGGTAGCATCTGCCAGTGTCCAGGACAAAATAAAACAGATAATAGAAAATGAAGATCCAAAAAAACCATACAGCGATGATAGAATTTCAAAGCTTTTAAAGAACCATAACATTAATATCGCTCGAAGAACCGTTTCCAAATATCGAGAAATAATGAAAGTATTACCCTCGAGTAAACGCAAACAATTTTAGGGAGGTTTTACGCATGCAGACATCCGTGACCTTTAAAAATCTAAATGCATCAGAACATTTAAAATCATACGTTGGAGACAAGCTGGACCGATTTGACAAATACTTGTATAACCCCGCAGAGGCAAATGTTGTACTTTCGGTGGAAAAATTCCGGCATATGGCCGAAATCAATATAATAGGCGACAAACTTAATATTAACGGCAAAGAAGAAACCGATGACATGTATTCAGCCATCGATATGGTGCTTGA
>CALANC010000069.1 GCA_937925895.1 uncultured Desulfobacterales bacterium | reverse complement strand
AAAAAGCTTTTTCCGGAAACTTCGAAGTTCTCCGCCTTGGACGAGAACCACATTGATAGAAGTGGGTTTTAAGATAGAAACCTACGATGTCCAAAAAGAAATGGTAACCATTGTTGCTCGAAAACCGTGAAGAGCAATTTTTCGTTAACTTATCGAAATGCAATTTTAGCTGAACGATGGCTGACTTCCTACCATACCTTTGCCTGATGGTATTTATATTTGCCCTGTTGTCTCTGTTTACCTACGGCATGAACTGCTATTTTTTGATGATATTTCATAGACGGAATCGCCCCGAAGCCTTCAAACGACATGAGCAAATCAAAATTAATTTTTATCAAAATTTTTCTCCACACAACTGGCCGCGAATTACCATCCAGTTGCCTATTTTCAATGAGCGTTACGTTATCGAGCGTTTGGTTAAAGCCGTATGCCGTCTCGAATATCCTAAAAACCTTTTGGAAATCCAGGTACTGGATGATTCCACCGATGACACGGGCACAATTGCTCAATCGATTATTGGAAAAATGGCGGACCAAGGGATCGATATTGTTTATATTCATCGTCAGAATCGCATTGGTTTTAAAGCCGGAGCTCTGAAAGAAGGCCTTAAAACTGCAAAAGGTGAGCTTGTTGCAATTTTTGATGCCGATTTCATTCCGAAACCGAGTTTTTTAAAGGAAGTAATTCCTTATTTTGTAGATCCCACCATTGGTATGCTTCAAACTCGCTGGGGACATATCAACAGCGATTACTCCTTGCTAACGAGAGCACAATCCATGGGAATCGACGGACATTTTGCCGTGGAGCAAGCCTCAAGAGCATGGAGCGGTTTTTTTATGAATTTTAACGGCACTGCAGGCATCTGGCGTAAAAAGGCCATCCAAGATGCCGGAGGGTGGCAGGCCGACACCTTAACGGAAGACCTGGACCTGAGTTATCGGGCTCAGCTTTCCGGATGGAAGTTAACTTTTGCACCGGAAATCGTCTGCCCGGCTGAAGTGCCGGTGACCATAAACGCTTTTAAATCTCAGCAGCACCGCTGGGCCAAGGGATCGATTCAAACGGCTAAAAAAAATCTCGGCAACCTGTTTAAATCAGATATTTCGCTTTTGATAAAAATCCAGGCATTTTTGCACTTGACCCATTATATGGTTCATCCCATGATGCTCCTGGTGGTGTTGACGTCTATTCCTATGCTATACTCTCAATGGTTTTTTAATAATCTCGCCTTCCCGGCAATGATATTCACCCTGCTTTGTTTGGCCACCTTTGGCCCCTCATCTATGTATATATTTTCCCAACGCCTTCTTTATCGAAATTGGAAAAGCCGCATCAAGTACCTGCCATTTCTAATCTGCCTTGGAACGGGAATCGCTGTAAACAATACCAAAGCAGTTCTTGAAGCGCTGTTAAATTTGGAAAGTGGTTTTATCCGGACACCCAAATACGGCATAAACCAAAAGAAGGATCAATGGAAAAACAAGCGTTACGCAATTCCCTTAACGTCCGTATCCATTCTTGAATTTTTTCTGGGACTATATTCACTCGCCGGCCTGATCATGTTTCTTTTTTTCAGTAAATATCTGGTCAGCCCCTTCCTGCTGATATATACAAGCGGATTTTTCTATGTATTTTTCCTTTCAGTAAAGCATGGTTATGGAAAAACGAAATCATAACAATCCAGACCGGCTGAGCGCCAGAGCTAACTTTGCTGTTCTGGGCGGATTGGGAACGATATCCGGAGTTGTTTACCTTTTCAACTTCAAATTCTACAGGCTTTTTCCCCAATTTTTGACTAGGACGGGAATTCACTTTTATGTATGCCTGTTCCTGTTTTTAAGCGTGCTTTATTTACTCGCTGTTTTCCTAATTTTAAAAAGGGAGGCGAAAATTGGAAATTCATGGCGCCTGATAGGCCTGATTTTATTTTTCGCCGTTATTTTCAGGTTCTTCCTGATCCCGTCCGATCCCGTTGTCCTTTCAAAAGACATGTACCGGTATATCTGGGACGGACGCGTGCAACAAAGCGGTATTAACCCCTATTTCTATCCACCGGCGGCGGATGAACTTAAAACGTTGCGAGACGATCTGATTTTCCCAAAACTCAACAGAAAAGAATATCCGACCCTTTATCCAGCCGGGGCCCAGATGTTTTTCCGTATTTGTTACCTCATGGTGGGAAACAGTGTCTTTGGTTTTAAAAGCATAAGTGTCTTTTTTGACATATTGACCTTACTGGTGCTGACCGCTTTGCTCAAAGCATACGGATTTAACATGGAGAGACTGATTATCTATGCCTGGAATCCTCTGGTGATTTTTGAAATTGCCTACAGCGGTCATTTGGAGGGAATAACCGTATTTTTGATGGTCACGGCGTTCTATTTGAATTCCATAAAAAGAAAAATGCCGGGAATTATAGTGCTGGCGCTTTCCAGCGCAATTAAACTATATCCGGCTCTATTGCTTGCCGCCTTTCTGAATCGTGTGGATAGAATCAAAGGGATCCTGACCTTTTCCGCTACCTTTGTACTGCTTTACCTTCCCTATGTAACAGCCGGCCGAAAGATATTCGGGTTTCTACCTACCTATCTAAATAAACCATCTGAAAGTTTTAACTTGGTGGTAAAATACCTGTTGATGGGATTATTCCCCGAGTTGGATTACTATCTGCTTTCACTGTTATTTGTCGTTGCTCTTCTGGCTGCCGCTTTGGTCGTCTTTTTTAGGGAAAAACATAACGTTCAGGTTGTGCGGTCTGCATATATTATGGTGGGTCTGTTAATAATCTTCATGCCGGCGGCGCTTCATCCCTGGTATGTCATTTTGATCGTCCCATTTTTATCGTTTTTTCCGAGCGTTGCCTGGCTTATGTTTTCGATCACCGTTACGTTATCGTATTTAAAATATGTATCGCCGCAGGGAATCATGCCTATCTGGGTGTTGGTTGTCGAATATCTGCCGCTGTTTGCATTTCTTGGCACCGGTTATATCATTAAAAAGGCCGTACCTGACCCGAATTTTTCACGCGCCTGAGGCAAAGCCGATGGCGGTCAGGCCAGGCGAGGCGACCTGGGGCACTCAGGGGCGAAGAGTAAAAAACTGATGGAGGTGAAAAAATGAAAGTAAAAACCTTTATTTTGATTTTAGCCCTCATTTGGGCCTCCGTATTAGGCCATGGAAAAGCTGCGGCTTCATTCGACCATTCAACGTTCGACCAAATTCTGAAAAAATACGTCAATGATAAGGGACTTGTGGACTACAACGGAGTTGCCGGAGATCCGGCATTTAAAACATATATGGATTCACTTGAGAGCGCAAAACCGGAAGAAATGTCTCGGGACGGAATGATGGCTTTCTGGATCAACGCCTACAATGCAGTCACAATTGATAAAGTTATCAAATGGAAGCCAAAAAAAAGTGTGCGTGAAACGCTGATACCCGGCGTATGGACCTCGACCAAGTTTTTTACCAGTCGAGAGCATACCGTCGCCGGCAAGCGATTAAGCCAGGACGATATTGAACACGAAATTTTGAGAAAACAATTCAAGGATCCAAGAATTCATTTCACCATTATCTGTGCTTCATCCAGCTGTCCGCCGCTGTCCCGAATTGCTTTTACCGAAGAAAATTTGCAACCCAGGATGGAAGAAGAGACCCGGAAATATATTAATTCCCTGCGCGGAACCAAAACCGACTACGCAGAAAACACGCTGTATCTTTCAAAACTGTTCGACTGGTTTGCCGGTGATTTTGAATCTAAATCCGGATCGATAATGAATTTTATAAAACCGTACCTTAACCAGCAAGCTTTGGAATTTTTAGATCGAAACCCAAAGATTTCTTACATTCATTATGATTGGTCCCTGAATGCACAAGGATCACTGAAGTAGTTGTCCGTGGGCTCACGCCTGTGGTTCCTTCGGAACGGATAAACATGAAAATTGCGGTTGTTATCCCGACACTCAACGAAGAGCAAGCCATCGGTGAGGTGGTCAACGCATTGCCCAAAAATTACCTGCATGACATCATCGTGGTGGACAATGGCTCCACCGACAACACTGCCAAAAATGCGGCTGCTGCCGGTGCTCGGGTTGTTCTTGAAACCAGACGCGGATACGGATCCGCCTGTTTTGCAGGAGCAACGGCAGCCCGGGATTCAGATGTCCTCGTATTTTTAGATGGTGATCGCAGCGATGATCCGAAGCAACTGGAAATGATTGCCGGGCCCGTAATAACCGATCAAGCGGATCTGGTAATCGGTAGTCGGATTCAGGGGGTGCTTGAGAAAGGCTCCATGCCGATTCATGGCCGCCTGGGCAATCGCTTTATTGTTTTTCTGCTGCGTCTGCTATACGGGATTAACATAACGGATATTGGATCATTCCGTGCCATCAAAACACGAACCCTTTTCAATCTTAACATGGAGCAAATGACCTACGGATGGCCGGTGGAAATGGTCGTTAAAGCCGCACGCAGGGGCCTTCGTATTCAAAGTGTCCCCATACGTTACCGAAGACGCCTTGGCGAATCCAAGGTAACCGGCACGTTGAAAGGAACGGTGCTGGCGACCTATTATATGTTTTTGGTACCCATAAAATATCTTTTTGAAAAAGGATAACATCAATTGGGTTTAGGCACTCTATTTTGACCGTAATTTACAGAACAGAGAGGCTTTTTTAAGCAGTCAGGGGCTAGCCAATTTCGTTGAACGATACCTGCCCGCTCGTGCCTTGCATGGCAGGCGGGTTGGCGGAGTCGCTTCGTCATTTCATTGGTTTAGCTGTGGGGGAGACCGCAGCCATCCTGAGCGCAGCGAAGGATGGAATGCGGAGGGGGAAGGAATGCCCCCGCTGCTAAACAATTGAAATGACCAGCGACGGAGACACCCGAGTGAAACGAATTTTGGCTACCTCCTGAATGCTTACCAGGTTTGGTTCCGGATAGAAGAACAAAACTATGAACATCATTTTTATGGAGCGACAACATGGTTTCATTGGGAATAGGCCTGACGAACAATTGTAACTTAAACTGTGCTCACTGCTATCGAGATCAAAACAAAATTTACAATCTGACCCTGGCCGATATTCAAAGCGTCTGCGACAATTTAGACATCAGTTCTATCGGTTTCGGCACCGGAGAAAACGGCTTAAACCCTGAATATTTTGAGATCCTGGAATTCCTGCATAGCAGGCAGATTAAACTGACTTTGGCTTCCAACGGTTACACCCTGTCCATAACGCCTGACGAAGAGCTCCAATATTTTGGAGACGTAGAATTTTCCGTCGATTTTCCGGATCAGGCCCGTCAGGATGAATTCCGCGGTGAGGGAAATTGGCAGACCGTCATGGCGGGAATCGATCGATGCCGGCGGCTCGGTATCCGGGTGTCTATATTGGCGGTACTTATGAACCTGAATTATAAAGATCTGGGGGACGTCGCCAAACTTGCCGCTTCATTCGGATCCGATTTTCGCGTAAATGCCTATCAGCCAATGTACACCGAAGCGTATATGCCAAGTTTCGAACAATACTGGGAAGCCTATCAACTCCTGTTTGACAGCAGCGAAATCATCTCTGTCACGGAACCGCTGGTAAACACGTTTCTGGGGGCAAATGGCCTCAGTGGCACCCCATGCGGAGGTCGGAGCATGCGTGTTACGCCTGACAGGAAATTGAAAGCATGTGTTTACTGGCCTGATTCTGACCTCACCGTTGATGATCTGGTAAACCAAAAAGATACCATTTTCGAAACACCGTTGTTTAAACAAACCCATTACATACCTCGGTTTTGTAAGGCTTGTGAATACGTACAAAATTGTGGGGGCGGATGCGCCGCAAGAAGGAAACTGCTCCACCGCTTTGAAGAACCGGATGCATACTGTCCGATCTATCAGAAGAAAAAAGTCCGGCTCAATGGCCGTTTCTCTTCAGCTGGTAAACCGCTTCGCACCGGAAGTATCTGCACCACAATAGTCAGAGGGATTTAATTTAATGTCGGTTGAAGAAAATTATTTACCCCTTCCAAAAAACCTATATGTGGAAACGACAAATAAATGTAATCTGCGCTGCAAGGGATGTATACAATATAGGGGCAACTGGGAATTGGAACGGGATATCTCTCTAGAAGAATTGATCATGATTACCGATCAATTGCCGGACCTGGAGCGGGCGGCGCTCCATGGAATTGGAGAACCACTTATGAATAAAGCGCTTCCGGAAATGATTCACCACCTCAAAAAACAGGATGTATTTGTCATGTTAAATTCCAACGGGATCCTGCTTGATGAAAAAATGGAACACGATCTCATCAACGCCGGTCTCGACGAATTGCGGATCTCCTTGGATGCCGCCTCTGCTGAAGGATACCGGAAGATGCGCAGCAGCGATTCGTTTGACAGCATTCTTGCCAATCTGAAGCACTTTGAAAATACCCTGAAAGTCCGCCGGAAAAACCGCCCGAAAATATCACTCTGGTTTTTAGGGACCACCGAAAATATTGCCGAGCTTCCTGAGTTTATCAAAATAGCAGCTGATATAAGGGTTGCCGAAGTCTATCTTCAACGCTTGGTCTACTTTCAGGACGATGATGGCTACGGCTTGGCAAAACAGGACAGCTCCCTGGTGGATTCGGATAAGGGAGCAATAGAACTCATCCAAAAAAGCCACAACCTTGCCAAAGAGCTGGGTGTTGAGTTCAATGCTTCCGGCCTTTGCGCCCCTGCCGACAGCTTGAAGGGAAAATCCCGTTCACTGGCACCGTGGCGGAAATGTTATCGCCCGGTTACCCTCATGTACATAACTGCCAATGGCCATGTACTTCCTTGCTGTATTTCTCCATTCTCAACCACCTATTATTCTTCGATTATCTTGGGCAATGTATTTGCTACACCTCTCGAAGAGATTTGGAACGGCTTAAAATATACGAACTTCCGCAAACAACGGCAAACGGATACACCGCCTGTCTGCTGTCAGGGCTGTGGGATTTTCTGGAGTCTTTAAATGAACAAATTATCAGACAAGGTATTATTGGTCGTGGTTGCCAAGGCGCCCGTTCCCGGAAGAGTGAAAACCCGTTTTCTTCCCGAGTTGACCCTTGAGGAAGCGGCCGATCTTTACCGGTGTTTCATTAATGACAGAATAAACGAGATCAGCACATTAGACGGCATCGATAAGGCCATCGCATTTACGCCGGCCCACGCCAGAGAAACGTTTGCCACATTCACTCCAAAAGGGTTTAAGCTATTTGCCCAAAAAGGAAAAGACTTGGGTGAACGATTAATTAACATCTTCCTGGAAAACTTAACTTGCGGT
>CALANC010000068.1 GCA_937925895.1 uncultured Desulfobacterales bacterium | reverse complement strand
ATGGCATTTGATTATGTGGTTGTACCTTTGATGGGAGTGTCCATCAACACGATTGCTGCTTTAACTTTTGCTATTGGATCGGGACTTGCTGCCGCTGCGGGTATACTATTTGGCGTTGCTTACCCTGTTTTGGATCCATATATGGGAATTGTATTTGGCTGGAAGGCTTTTGTGGCGGCAATCCTTGGGGGAAGAGGCTCCATACTTGGCGCCACTTTGGCAGGATTTTTATTGGGATTCATTGAAATTTTTGTGGCAATGATATTTCCGTCGACGCTTCGGGATTTGATCGCTTATTCGATTATTTTAATTATCCTGACGTTCAGGCCTCACGGTTTTTTTGGGGAGCCGTACAGTGCACGATTGCGACTGTAGAATTGATGAAATTATAAAAATTTTAACACCATCGAAATGGTAAGCCACCTGATAATATGAAGACACTAAAGGGCAAAATTAGAAACACGTTCACAGGTATTCCTTTGCTGGGATGGCTAATCGGCGCCCTGATGGCGGTTGTGCTGGAACATTTTTTCGGCGATGTACTTTCAGATATTTTGGGACTTCCCAAAATCCCGGTTCTCTTTGGTTTTGTGATTATGCTAAAAAAACCTTTGCTGATTCCCGGTGCTCTTGGCTATGTCCTGCTTACCTATCTGATTCCTGTTGGCGTAATTGCAAAGGTGTCCGCTCCAGTGGCCAACCGACTCGCGGAAAAATTTTTTGATCTATCGTTAACGTTAACCGTTCTTCTTCATCTTATGTTTATCTATGCCATCTTACACCTGTGGTCCGATGTGAGTGCCTATAGGGTTCTGACGCTCAAACTCACCTTGATTGCCATCATGGTCACCCTTAGCTTGAACGTGGTAAACGGTTACATGGGGGAGTTCTCCTGTTCACATCCGGGATTCATGGCCTTGGGCGCTTATGCCGCTTCGACAGTAACCGTGGTGCTGTTCGTCAATGACAAACTTTTTGGCCCTGCTCTTCTTACGCCTGTATTGGGCCCCTTTATGTTCCCCATTGCCTTGATAATCGGAGGATGTGTGGCAGCTTTAGGGGCTCTGGCAATTGCTGTTCCTTCTTTTAGAACGAGAGGTGACTATCTTGCAATCATCTCTCTGGCCTTTATGTTCATTGTCAAAAGTATGATTGAGAACTTGGAGGTCGTCGGGGGCCCCAGAGGTTTAAGCAACCAACCCGACGTGGCGAACCTGCCCACGGTGTTTATGTGGACCGTTGCTTGCATATGGATTATCAATAATTTTGTCCGATCAACATTAGGAAAAGCACTGAATGCGGTTCGCGACGACGAAATGGCTGCAAATTCAATGACGGTCGATACAAGGCGTACCAAAATCATTGCATTTTTATTCGCTGCCTTTTGGGCGGGAGTGGCCGGCGGACTTTTCGCTCACGTTCTGAGGTACGTGAACCCAGGCACATTCGGTCTGCAAAAACTTGCAGAGGTTCTAGCAATGGTCTATTTTGGTGGACTGAATTCTGTCTATGGCTCCATTGTCGGCGCTGTCAGTTTAAGTCTTTTGGGAGAAGCCCTTCGACCGCTGGAGATTTTTAAATGGATTTTTATCCCGCTTCTGCTCATTTTGGTGATGATTTTTCGTCCCACAGGACTCATCGCCTTTAAAGAATTTAATGTCAAAAATCTCCTTAAACCGAAGAAGAGAAATTAAAAAAGCGATCACATGCCATTGCTTCGAGTCGAAAAAATGAGTCACGATTTTGGTGGCCTGCGGGCCGTGAACAATTACGATCTTGAGATCGAAGGTGGCCAAATCAGAGGTCTAATAGGCCCTAATGGGGCAGGTAAGACGACCATATTTAATCTCATTACAGGCATATACAAACCCACCGAAGGTGAAATTATTCTTGGCGGCAAACGGATTACGGGACTTCAGCCCCACCGGGTCGCTTCCATGGGCCTTGGTAGAACCTTTCAAAACTTGCAACTTTGGCGGCACATGACCGTTCATGAACATGTAAAAATGGCCCGTTACTCAAAGATTACTTATGGGTTGATTGGAGCATTTTTCGGCACGCCCAAACGCAACAGGGAAGAAGAAGAGATTGATAAAAAAGCTTATGCTCTTTTAGAGATGATGGGTATCCATCACCTCGCGGATCAAATTGTGATCAATCTTCCTTACGGTGACCAGCGAAGAGTTGAGATGGCCAGAGCCTTGGCTATGGATCCCAAGATATTGCTTTTGGATGAACCTACAGCCGGGATGAATCCTGAAGAGCTGATACAAATGATGGCTATCATCCGTCAGGTGCATAAAGAGTTGGGATTGGCCATTTTCCTCATAGAGCACAGATTGAAGGTTGTCATGGAGCTTTGCGAGATCATTCAGACGCTCGATTTCGGTCGGGTCATTGCCGAAGGCACCCCGGAAGAGATACAAAATAATCCCAAAGTAATTGATGCCTATTTAGGAAGGGAGGCATTGGACTGATGCTGTTATCCGTTGAGAACCTTCGAGTTTCCTACGACAGAATTAGAGCCCTTCACGGCATAAGCTTCCAGATTGATGAAGGCGAGATCGTGTGTATAATAGGGGCCAACGGAGCTGGAAAGAGCACTACCCTGCGTGCAATATCAAGATTGATACCGGTTGAAGAAGGGACAAAGATGATCTTTATGGGGGAGAACTTACTCCAATATTCAGCCGACAAAGTTGTCAGCAAGCACGGTATCTCCCACGTACCTGAAGGAAGACGTCTGTTTGGCAACTTAACGATAATGGAAAATCTTAAGCTGGCCACATTTGCTCGAAAAGACAAAGAGAATATCGAATTAGACCTTGAACGGGTTTTCAAAATTTTTACGCGACTGGAAGAACGAAAAACTCAAAAAGCCGGAACTTTGAGTGGCGGCGAGCAGCAAATGCTGGCTATCGGAAGGGCTTTTATGAGTGGAAGGAAAATAATGCTTTTGGATGAACCTTCCATGGGACTGGCTCCTTTAATGATGATGAGCGTGTTCGATGCCCTCAAAGAACTGAACCAGGAGGGAACGACCATACTCCTCGTCGAGCAGAACGCACGTATGGCGCTTCAATTCGCTCAACGAGGATATGTCCTGGAGAACGGCAATCTTGTATTGGAGGGGGGGGCAGAAGCGCTTCTTGCGAATCCGGAGGTAAAGAAGGCGTATCTGGGAGGCTAAGCAGGGATGAAAACAACCCTTGCCCCTGTGAACCAGGATTCTTAATGAATTGATAGGAGCTACAAGCAAAATGACCAAAGTTGGTATTATCGGTGCAACCGGCTATGCAGGCGCGGAACTGGTGCGTATACTCTGCGATCATCCCCAAATAAAATTAACCATCCTGAGTTCCCGCCAGTATGTAGATGTTAAGTTTGAAAAGATTTACCCGTCGATGACCAATGTAACGGACCTCGTGTGCGAAGAGCTGTCGATTGATAAAATGTGTGAAAAGGCCGATGTCGTATTCATCGCACTGCCGCACAAACTTTCCATGAAATTCGTGCCTGAATTATTAGCCCGCGGGAAAAGAGTAATCGACCTCTCCGCTGATTTTAGGTTCAAAGATGCAAAAACATATGAAGCGTTCTATCAGTCTCATACGGCGAAAGAGTTGCTTGAAATATCAGTTTACGGTCTTAGTGAAATTTATTTCGAACAAATAAAAAATGCCACCCTGGTCGGGACTCCGGGATGCTATCCCACAAGTGTCCTTTTACCACTCGTGCCCCTGTTGAAGAGCAATTTAATCGATGTCAACACCATAGTTGCAGACTCAAAGTCAGGGGTAAGCGGTGCCGGTCGCTCCCTTTCCTTGACAACACATTTCTGCGAGGTAAACGAGTCTTTAAAGGCATACAAAATTGCCGAGCACCGGCATAATCCAGAAATGGAAATGGTGCTCAGTCTTGAAGCAGGTAGGCCGGTAAAGGTAACCTTTGTTCCTCACCTTGTTCCCATGACCCGAGGCATTCTCACGACCATTTATTCAAATTTGATGGAAAAAACGTCATTTGAAGAGATAAAAAATTGTTTGACATCTTTTTATTCCCAGCGCCCGTTTATCCGTATATTTCCAGCAGACAGACAACCGGACACCCGGTATGTGCGCGGAACCAACTTTTGTGATATAGGGATTAAAGTGGATGAACGCAACAACCGTCTCATTTTAATTTCAGCCATCGATAATCTGGTAAAAGGGGCTGCCGGACAAGCCGTTCAAAATATGAACATAATGTTCGGTTTCGATGAGGTTGCAGGGCTCAGTGCGGCTCCTTTTCCTGTTTAAATTAAAAAATGAGCACAAAAACCAAATTGCGAGTCTTCTTGACAATAAGATTTTATTGGACTAAATACACGTTGATTAAGGGATGATGGGGAAATAATAATAAATTATAAACCTTGATGCGGTAGTAAAAAGTTTTTTGCTGGCGATCCAGAAATGTGCCTGGAATCACTTTTTACGAATTCATCAACTTTATGAAAGGAGATTAAAATGGCAGCAAAGATAATCAAGGGAACCGAAGTCAGGGATGTGATTCTTGAAGAGATCGAGGCCGAGGTAAATGAGATTAAAGAAAAGTATGGTGTGGTTCCCGGTCTGGTGACAATTCTAGTCGGTGAAGATCCTGCTTCTATTTCCTATGTGACTGCGAAAATAAAAACTGCTCAGAAACTTGGCTTCCATGAAATACAGGACAGTCAAGAGCCGGATCTTTCCGAAGAGGATCTTCTGGGCCTTGTTGAAAAATACAACAAGGACGATTCCATTCATGGCATTCTTGTCCAGTTACCACTTCCCAAGCACGTGGATGACAAAAAAGTGTTGAATGCCATAGATCCTGACAAGGATGTGGATGGATTTCATCCGGTAAATGTCGGCCGGTTGACGATCGGCGGTGATGAAGTCAAATTTCCTCCCTGCACACCTGCAGGCATACAAGAGCTTATCGTTCGTTCCGGTGTTGAAACCAGCGGAGCGGAGGTGGTCGTTGTCGGCCGCTCAAATATCGTAGGAAAACCGATAGCCAATATGATGCTTCAAAAGGGCCCCGGTGCCAATTCAACTGTGACCATAGTGCACACACGTACCAAAGACCTGGCTGCACATTGCAAGCGCGCGGACATCTTGATCGTGGCCGCGGGTGTTCCGGATCTTGTTAAGCCCGAGTGGATAAAACCAGGTGCATGTGTAATCGACGTCGGCGTCAACAGGGTAGGGGAAAAAATCAGTGAAAAGACAGGAAAAAAGATAGCGATCTTGAAGGGGGATGTGGACTTTGAAGCTGCCAAGGAGATTGCGGGATCGATTACCCCGGTTCCGGGTGGCGTCGGCCCCATGACCATTACCATGCTGATGAAAAATACCCTGAAATCACTTAAATTCAGCTTGGGGATCGCCGAATAATAACAAGACCATATAAACGGGGGTTGTTTATCCTCCCCCGTTTTTTATCTTTTCACCTCCTAAAGGAAATATTTCAATTGACTTAATGTGTTGACAGATCAACTAAATTTATGATAAATTTCTCAAAGTTTTAGCATGCTAATTTCACAACCTGTTGAAATAACATATAAATTATCAAATAGGTCTATTTTATCCCTGAACTAAAAAACCGGACTGACATCTTCATCGCTGGCCAAGATTTAATATGATGCGAAAGAATATCTCCTTCTTGATATTAAACCATACCGGTTCTCGTGTAAAACACTTAACCGTTTCCAAGAAAATTTTACGAATTATCGGTTTCTGCTTCGCAGCCTTCCTGTTATTGTTCACCTTTCTTGTTTACAATTATTTTAGCGCAAAAAAAACATTAATCAGCAAGCAGCAGTTGGAAAAGAACTTTGCCGTTCAAAATGATGAAATCATCAGCCAACGGAAGCAAATTCAAGAGTTTGCGGGTCAAATAACATCTTTAAAGTCAAAATTGGTAGGATTACACGAATTTGAGAAAAAGATTCGAATTATTGCCAACATCGAAGTATCAGATGACCAGGACAACATTTTTGGTGTTGGTGGTTCGATTCCCGAAGATCTTGACGCAGACCTTCCCCTGACAGAAAAACATAACAGCCTGATGCGGGAGATGCATCTGCAGACCCGGCAACTCAACCTGGCATCAATCAATCAAGAAAAAGGCTTTGATTCCCTTTTTGAACATCTTGAAGGACAACGAAATCTTTTGTCTTCTACGCCGGCAATCCGTCCCTCCAAAGGATGGGTATCATCAAAGTTCGGATATCGAATATCTCCTTTTACCGGTCTGCGTGAATTTCATAAGGGCTTGGACCTTGCTGATAAAAATGGAACACTCATTATCGCCACTGCAGACGGCATTGTCTCTTTTGCCGGTTCCAAAGGCTTTTTGGGCAAAGTGATAAAGATCGATCACGGCCATGGCATGGTCACGTTATATGGGCATGCGAAGAAGGTATTGAAAAAACGTGGTGATGCGGTGAAGAGAGGTGATACCATTGCGTTAATGGGCAATACGGGTCGTAGTACAGGACCCCATCTACATTATGAAGTTTTTCTCAATGGAATTCCGGTCAATCCAACCAAATACATCCTGAATTAGACCGATCTATTTTTCTACCTTTTCTTGGTTTCCTTTTTTACCTTTCTTTAAAAGTAAGTTATTCTAAAAAGACAGCCCCAAGCAATTTTTGCAAAACATACTGTTTAGTGATATATAATTAATCATAGAATTGTTTCTGAACCCGTGTCACGAAATCACAACATTTGAAGGTAAATAAT
>CALANC010000067.1 GCA_937925895.1 uncultured Desulfobacterales bacterium | reverse complement strand
TGGCAGTTTTCTTAGTCGAAGCGCTTGGTGGAACCGCATATGGAGAGTTACTAAATGATTTCGAGAAAAACAAACTGGGATTTATCGTGCTGGATGTTATTTCCCTAAATAGAAATGCCAACGAGTGGGCCACATGGAGAGAAAATAGCCCTTTTGCCATGAGCGGTATGTACGTGATCGAGGCGGAAATTGAACCGAAAGACAACGATAATAGGAAGGCTGCAATTCAATATATTTTATTACATGAAATAGGGCATTTAGTCGGTGTAGCAAAAGGAGCACATCCGGATTGGTTTGAGGGAGGTCATCCTCAAAAATGGCCCTTTACAAAGTTGTCCTGGCTTACATTGGAACGTGGATTTGAGGGAAAAAGCAAATTTGACGAGATTTTCACGTACCGAAATAAAATAAAGTTTTATTCATTCAGAGACGCGTCTTTATCATCGACAGAAATAGATGAGACATACCGTCAATTGTTAAAAACGGATTTCGTATCTCTCTACGCTTCAACCAATATGTATGATGATTTTGCCGAAACCTATGCAATGTACGTACATGTGGTCCTTCAAAAAAGACCATGGAAAATAAGGGTTAGAAAAGATACCGAAACCATAAGAGAGATCACAAATCCTATATTAGACAAAAGGTGTAAGAACAAAAAGAGGTTTTTTAATGAATTGTTTGAATGATAGGTTTTTCTCCAATTTAGTTGGAGAAGAGGGTCCAGGGGTCAAGGATTCAAGTGTTTGTTTTCTAATGATTTTATCAGCGCCTTTAATTTTTCCTCAGGAAATATTGCAAAAGTGTTTTTCTAACATAATTTTGAGAATTGTCCGGTCTGTTTCGATCATCCCTTGAGTGCTCAGTTCGCCGATGTTTTGCATGGTTGCTTCCGGTGTGGTACCAATTATTCCGTCAGTAGGTTGAACGTGAACACCTTGTAGAGAGAAGAGGGCAGATTGCACAGCAGTCCCCGCAGCTGTTGCAAGTTTTAAGGAGCATCCTGCTTTGGCGCCATCGCAAATAACACCAGCCAAATCCTCTGTTAAATTGGTTATGGCACCTGCAATATGGGTTAGATTTCCTCCCATGAGATAAGTGATACCTGCGGTTGCTCCGGCTCCGGCAGCAATTGAGCAGCCACAAACTGCAGATAGCCTTCCTGTGTGTGCTTTCACGTACGCGGTGATGAGATGGCTCAAGCCTATGGATTCTAAAATCGTTTTTTTGTCACTTTCAACATAATCCTTCACAGCCCAAATAGGCAATGTCGCAGTGAGCCCCTGGTTTCCGCTGCCGGCAGAACTCATAGCAGGCATTTTGACACCGGCCATGCGAGCATCTGCGGCAGCTGACGTAAGGATTCTTGCCGAAATCATCATGTCTCTTTTAATCAACCCCTGTCTTACGAGGCGTTCCAACGCCTTACCGATACCTAACCCGGATCCGTATTTAAGACCATGTTCAGCAAGACGTAGATTATAGTGCACACCTTTTTCAAGGAAGTCTAAATCTTCAGAATCTAATTCTTCTAATAACTTTAATAGGTCGGAAAGCGGAAGTTTTTTTAACCAAGCTGCAATCAACCGAATATCTATTTTACCTTTCCGCGTTTCTTCAACTTTTAATAGGGAACTGTCAGAAGTCACAATATCGTTTAAACGCAAGGAGACGATATTGTCATGGAAATCTTCAATAACACATTCAGCGATATTGTTGTTACTTCTAACCGTTGCCTTAATAAACAGTCCCTTTTTATCCTTAAGGATATTGACGGTTACTTTTTCCGCCTCAACCAATTGCTTGGCTTTTGATACAATCTCATCGGTGATCGGTTCGAGAACTTCCAAACGACGATGGGGGTCTCCTCCAAGTGCGCCGATGGCAGCCGCCATATCCAAACCCTTTAAACCCTCTGTTCCAGGAATAGAAACGGCAATACCGTTTTTATAAACATTCATGTCAATCCATATGTCGATGGCCTGGATATCCTCTTTTGATATGAGTGAGGCGGCTGCTGCGGTGCACAAAGCGATTGCTACCGGTTCGGTGCATCCCAGGGCAGGCGTGACTTCCGTTAATAATATATCCTTTACTGAAAAGTCCAAATTTCTGTTTTCCATACAGATTATCCTTTCGCCTTTTTGTTTATGCTCAATTGAGGTGATGAAAGCCACCGGTTACCCGGCATGGATGCAATAAGGTTATTCAGTTCATCAATTGAGAGGCCGCTCCTTATGAGGGCTTCGTACCCGATATCCTTTATGGAGTCGCCCCAGACGCTTGCATGTCGTTGAATGGGTATTTCCCGTTGGGGAGATTCCGTTACCTTCTCAACTCCGGTGAGGATGGCTTTCAGAAATATTTCACCTTCAGATCCGGGAGGAAGCATCGACGTAGCTTTGGTGGCGAGTTCTATTGCCCTTTGCCTGCAGACCTCCCAGCTGTTCTTCTTTTCATTGATGCCGCATATGACGGAAGTGACTGTGCGCACCAAATTAATTCGTTGTGCAGTCAATAGATAGCAGAGAGCAACCCATGCTGCTGCCTTTGGGTCCGCGTCGCATTTTTCCAAGTTCGTTGTGTAGGTCTCCATGACAAGACCATAAGGCTCAAAGCACGTTTTACACAAGTACCCATCTCCCGTTGGGTTGGGGCGTTTTATATCCCTAATAGTGAAAAAAGGGAAGCTTTTTTGGCATGTTTTGCAGTTTGCCATACCTTCCTTATTTTTGTGACTTTATAACTGAATTTTGCACGAGTCGGAGGATTCCATATGTAAGCTCGCCCGCCAGCCAAGCCAGGCGAGGCGGCCTGGGGCATTTAAGGGTGAAATCGTAGTGTGCTACATCGAACCCTTAATAACGCATCATATTGGAACCTCCGGCTCGCCCTTCGGGTGAAAATTGATGGGAAAAAAGATCATCATCCGAATATACCGCTTTGGTAAAATGTATTGTTATATGATTTCGTATAAACCCGCTTTAATTACCTCATGTGAAGATTCTCATTAATTTTAATGCAACATTCAGGTTAGGTAGCGCTGAACGACGCCAGGTAATTCCAGGAGAGGACCGTTGAAGTCCGGCTCCGGAATATCTGCAATTTGAAGAACTTGCAAAACCTCATCAACTTCAACCTTTACTTTCCAGGAGTCTTTGCTGTCATTGGTCCGGTATGTTTTCATACCGGTAAGTGCGGCAACCATATCATTAACAGGATCGTTACCGACCATCAAACAGGCCTCGGGCGGCTCATTGATTTTTTTACAGATTTCCAGGTAGTATTCAATTCGTGGTTTGCAAAACGACATGTTTTCGATGTGAGTCACCATATGGAAGGATAGATGGTCCAAACCTACCCAGCCCAGCCGTTTCATTTGAACATTCAAGGGGAAAATGGGGTTGGAGGCCAAAACCAGCTTAAAGCCGGTTTGAACGATTTTATCCATGGTTTCATACAAATTTTTGGGCAGGGAAAAGTTGATTTCCAGTTTGTCGTACTCGGTGTCATAAAAATATATAAACCGATTCCACAGTTCGTCTCGCTTATCCATAAATCCTTGCGCAAAGACGTCCTTGAAGTATTCGGCGTTGGTCACCTCGCCGTTGTTTTGCACCAGGGCCCGGACAGCACGGATCAGCCGCTCCATGAACATATCAGCGGGCATAAGGTCCTCGAACACTTTTTCGATACTCCTAAAGTAGCCCTGATAAAATTGGGCTTCGTCAAATAAGACCAGCGTATTGTCTAAATCAAATAGAATCGCCTTTAGCATGGTTCCTTTTTATCCTGGATGCTATGGATTCGTCAACACAAGGGTAAGAATTTATAAATCTCAAATTACAAGCACCAAATAACAAATAAACCTCAAATTCCAATGATCCAAATCAATTGGTTTTCATTTTTCGATCCAAATATTTAAATGCAGATGATAGTTTTCCAATTGAACAGCTGGTATGATATGGGCTGTTCAGGATTATCAAGGGATCAATATTGTCGATCCAGTGGTTTTCCGGTCTTCAAGATCGCGATGTGCCTGAGCAGCTTCCGATAATGGATAGGTCTGCTTAACTTCGATTTTAACAGCGCCTTTTTCGACTACCTCAAACAAATCACGGGCATGGGCAAGCAAATCCTTTCGTTTTGCTGTATAAGTCATCAGACTTGGTCGGGTCAGAAATAAAGAGCCTTTGGCTGCGAGGATGCCAGGATCGAAAGGAGGGATAGAACCTGAGGCCTGGCCGAAGCTGACCATCATCCCCATTGGCCTTATGCAATCGAGTGATTTCATAAACGTCGATTGACCAATGGAATCATATACCACATCGACTCCTCTTCCTTGTGTAATCTCTTTTACCCGCGAAACAAAATCTTCTTCCATATAACGGATTGAATAGTCACAGCCAATGGAGTGGACAAGCTCAGCCTTTTCTGCTGAACCGACCGTTCCGATTACTGTCGCGCCTAAATGCTTGGCCCATTGGCAGACAATCAACCCAACCCCGCCGGCTGCGGCGTGAATCAGAATTGTATCGCCGGGCTTCACACCATAACAACCGTGCAAAAGATAGCGGGCTGTCATTCCCTTCAGCATCATAGAGGCACCTTGTTGTGCTGAAATATTGGACGGAAGTTTTACCAGCCGATCGGCGGGAACACATCGAATTTCAGCATAAGCTCCAGGGGGAAGTCCGGCATAAGCCACCCGCTCTCCGACTTCGATTTCGGTGACCCCTTTACCTATGTCTTCGACAATACCTGCTCCTTCCATGCCTGGCGTGCTTGGAAGCGCAGGTAGTGGATAGAGCCCGGTACGGTTATACACGTCAATAAAATTGAGCCCGATAGCCTCATGTCGGAGTAAAACTTCGCCCGATTCAGGTTTTCCCGGATCATAATCTTCCCAGCGAAGAACATCCGCACCACCTGTTTCGTGCATTCTAATGGCTTTTGTCATTATACCCTCCTTACCATCATGGTGGTTATTTTTTTAATCCCTTGCCGATGCTCCAGGCTTTTCCTGCATGATCGCCGACCTGCCAATAACCATTGTCAGGCATGGTGAGTGTGAATGGATTAATTTTTTTGATATCAGGTTTGCCTTCTGTTAAGTAACGTTCTTCAGTAAAAGCCTCCACGATTTCTCCAATGTAAATCGTATTGGAAGGCAGTTTCTTGGCATCATATAGCTTACAAGCCATACAAAGCGGACACTCCCCTATCATAGGTGCATAAGGCAATTGA
>CALANC010000066.1 GCA_937925895.1 uncultured Desulfobacterales bacterium | reverse complement strand
GGGAACTGGGATAGATTTAAGGCAATAAATGAGTGGGTAAAGCTTTCAACAAAGCACTCCCGCGCTTCATCAAAAGGAATGAAGCCGGACTGACCGATTGCCGCAGCAACTGTTCCTTTTCCCGAGCCTGTTTCTCCCAATATCAATGTGGAGAAGTCTTCCATCCGGTCCCATAAATATTGGTTATAGAGATCAATGTGATGGGTAAATACATTGTTCCACAATTTACGCCTCAGCTCCTTCATGCAAGAGCTGCGTCCGATTAGGCTCCGAAAGATAAAAAAGTAGGCGCGCCGAAGTTGAAAAGACAGCTCAAAATATCTTTTGATGTCGGGCTCTTTGAACCCTCTTTTTTTCAAGTAAGTGAAGGCTTCCCGGGAAAAGGGAACTTTTAAAGCCGCATCCCCCTCTTTTATTTGATCCGATATAAACCGGTCGAATTGTGCGAGAAATTGATGGAAAAATTCGAATAAAAATGACGTTTCTACCAAAACTCTATCGTGGCCGGAAAAAAGATTGATGTTGTCACGGCCTTGCCTTTCTAGCCTTTCAATCCTTTTGGCAACTTCATGAATGGCTTTTTCAATCCGCTCCGATTCGGAAACCGTTGGCTGCAAACCGGAAATTTTAAGATCCAGTTCACTCCGCGTTTCACTAAAAGGGTTCGCGTAAACAGCCCGGGTAACCAAAGAAAAGAAGTCCCGTTCTTTGGTGTTTAAACGGCTTTGTGTTTTCATCGTTCATCTCCCGAGTTAAATCTTGGCATGATTACTTCCTCTTGAAATAACCTTCTATTCATCTTTTTATCATTATAATCTCTAACATTATACATAGCAAGAACATTGAATATACATTTTTTGTATATAATTCAATTGACACACCTATTTCCAAGTCAACAAAATATGGCCTTAATAATGTTATTTCAGCAAGTTATATAATTTCAGAGATTTGGCACGCTTTTTGATATTCTGTTTCTTACAGCGCGAACAGCCGCAACAGAGAAATTCGGACATACCTGTGGATGTGAGGAGGTTGGACCCATGGACTTAAACATCGATCCGTCTCATTTTAGGAAGAATAAAGTAGCAAACGAAGCACTTTGGGATAGACAGATGCCCAATATATTCAGAACATTGGGTATATGCATCGGTGCGTCTACCGTCTCCATTGTTCAGGTAGCCAAAGAACAGGCTTCATTTGTGGGGAATCCAAAAAAAAAGAGAAACAAACCCCGTGTCATCGAATATTCAGTTCACCCTCACGAAGGAGACCCCAAACGAATTCTTCAATCTGTTCTTGATAAATTAGATCTAAATTCATTCGACAGCGTTGCCGCCACCGGTCGGAAATTTTGCGAATTTGTGAATTTGACTTCAATATCCGAACCTGAAGCGGTGGAATATGCCTATGGGTTTGTCAAGCCACAAGACGTGTCATGTCAAGCCGTTGTTTCGGCCGGTGGTGAAACCACTATGGTATACGTCATGAACCGTTTTGGTCGAATTTCTAATGTGTTAACCGGCAACAAATGTGCCTCAGGGACCGGCGAATTCTTCCTTCAACAACTTCGCCGCATGAACGTACAGCCGGAGACAGCATCCCGGTGGGCCTCGACAGAAAAACCGCATCACGTATCCGGACGTTGTTCGGTCTTTTGCAAATCAGACTGTACCCACGCTATCAACAAAGGCATTCATAAAAAAGAGGTAACTGCCGGACTGTGTAAAATGATGGCTGACAAAATTTTGGAACTTTTAAAAAAATTGGCAAGAAAAAACATCATGATTACCGGAGGTATGGCACAAAACCAGATGATGATAGGGTATTTGAGCGAAAATATTAGCGGTCTGGTGGTTCCTGAAGAAGCGCCATATTTTGAAGCACTTGGGGCCGCACTCTGGGCACTTGACAATCAAACCAGGCCGTGTTCGGATGCATCCCATTTTTTTAGGACCGAAATAAACACGTTTAATACGCTTTCTCCATTGCAGGATTTTGAAGACATGGTGGATTTCAAAACCCTGGAAAAAGGTACGATTCAAACCGGTGACCTGTGCATACTGGGCCTTGACGTGGGCTCAACAACCACCAAAGCAATTCTTCTTAGAAAAGAGGATAACGCTATGCTTGCGTCTGTTTATCTGCGAACCAATGGAGATCCGGTGGAAGCTTCCCGGCAGTGCTATCGGTCGATCCTTCATCAAGTTGAAGAGAAAATAGACCCTTCTGAAATATTTATTGAAGGGTTGGGCGTCTGTGGTTCGGGTCGTCAGATAGCTGGTTTGCATGCCTTGACGGACGGGGTTATAAACGAGATTATCGCCCATGCAACTGCAGCGGTTTTTTTTGATCCTCAAGTAGACACCATATTTGAAATAGGAGGCCAGGATGCCAAGTACACCTATATCACCAATTCGGTAGCTTCCGATTATGCCATGAATGAGGCCTGTTCAGCTGGTACAGGGTCGTTCTTGGAAGAGGCTGCGCAAGAGACCCTTGGTGTAAAAATGGAAGATATTGCAGAAATAGCGCTAAAGGGTGTAAATCCTCCCAACTTCAACGATCAGTGTGCTGCGTTTATCGCTTCTGACATAAAAAATGCCGTTCACGAAGGCGTCGAACACGAGGACATCATCGCCGGGTTGGTTTACTCCATCTGTATGAATTACTCAAACCGGGTAAAAGGAAACCGGCCGATTGGAGAGAAAGTCTTCATGCAAGGCGGCGTGTGCTACAACAGGGCGGTTCCACTTGCCATGGCCTCTTTGGTGGGAAAACCGATCATCGTTCCTCCGGAACCCGGACTTATGGGTGCCTTCGGGGTTGCCCTTGAGGTCAAAAAGAGAACTGAAATTGGATTACTGAAACCCGGTCGATTTGATCTGGAAGTTCTTTCAAAACGAGAGGTGAAACGCGGCAAGTCATTCACCTGTACAGGCAACAAGGGGAGTTGTGATCGTAGCTGTAACATAGCCATGATAGAGATTGAAAAAACGACATATCCTTTTGGTGGAGCTTGTAACCGATATTACAATTTGCGTCACCATATTAAATACAACGTTGAAAAACTTGATTTGATCCGTGTCAGACAGCGGCTAATTTTTGAAAAATATGGGGCCAAAGCCGCTATGGACGCCGGCCAGGACCCTATTTTCAAATCCAAGGGTGGATTACCAGAGAAAAAGGTTAAAAAGCTAAGGGGAAGAATTGGGATAAACAAGAGCTTCTTGGTCAACACGTACTATCCACTGTATTCTACATTTTTCGCCGAACTGGGCTTCGAACCGGTTATTCCCGATTCTTTTTCTCAGGAAGGAATTGATCAGACGAGTGCCGCCTTCTGTTATCCGGGAGAATTGGCACACGGTTTTTTTCACTCGTTGCTTGAAATGAAACATACTCCGGAGTTCATTTTTCTTCCCCACTTTAAAGCCGTTCCGGTTTTAAACGGAAATACGATTTCCCAGGTTTGTCCTTTTGTCCAAGGTGAAACGTTTTATTTGCAGACCACCTTTGGTGAAAAACTTAACGAGCTTAAAAGGAATGGGACAACGCTCATAACACCTCTTATCGATCTGACAAAAGGACTGGCATCAGCCAAAAAGTCCCTGACGGAATCCGCCAAAAAGATGGGAGTCGGCAGACGAGAGGCCAATAAGGCTTTTGACCTGGCAATGAAGAAACAGATGGAATGTATGGACGAAATGAGAGCCATTGGAAAAACCGTTTTGAAGGAGCTTGAAGCCGATCCGGATAAGATTGCAACGGTGATTTTTGCCAGACCGTATAATGGTTTTGTCGAAGAGGCTCATATGGGTATTCCCCATAAATTGGCATCAAGGGGTGTTCCGGCAATTCCCCTTGATTTTCTTCCTTTGGAAGATGAAGAGGCGAAACAGCATATGTATTGGGGAATGGGTCAACGTATTCTTAAAGCAACCCGGTTTGTTAAGAGACATCCTCAACTGTTCGGGGCCTTTATTACTAACTTCTCCTGCGGTCCGGATTCGTTCATCATCGGATATTTCAGGGATATTATGGGACGAAAACCCTCTCTGACGCTTGAACTGGACAGTCACACAGCAGACGCCGGCCTTGAAACCAGGGTCGAGGCATTTTTGGATATCGTCACCGCATATCGACAGTTGATGGCAAAAAAGAAAATCGCTTCAAGAAACCAAACGTTTATTCCCACCCGGACGATTTTGGAGAAAGGTGTTGCCAAGGTGGTCACATCATCGGGTGAAATACTGCCCATGACCGACCCACGAGTAACCCTGCTGATTCCTTCAATGGGCAAGATTGCCACAGAATTGCTGGCGCCGGTATTTCGCGGCAGAGGTTTCAAAGTGGTGGACCATGCGCCATCGGACGAGGCCGTACTGAAACTGGGACGTGCCAATACTTCCTGTAAAGAGTGTTTGCCCTTGATACTGACAACAGGCACGCTGCTCAACTATATTGAAAACGAGAAAACAGACGATGAGATACTGGTTTACTTTATGCCTACGAGTTCCGGTCCCTGTCGATTCGGACAATATTACATTTTTATGGAAGAACTGGTGAGAAGACTTGAGATCCCGAACGTCGCTTTGTTTTCACTGACCTCAGAGAACTCATATGGCGGTTTTGGAAATAATTTCCAGCTGCAATTATGGAACGGAATCGTTGTATCAGATGTTTTGGAAGACATCCGATCCATGTTGCTGACCAATGCGACAGACATCAAAAAGGCGATGAAAATATACGATGAAGAATTGAGTCTGATAAAAGGTAAGCTCGAAGCTGGTTCTTTCTCTTTGCTGGAAAAACAACTTGCTCTCACCGCCGAACGGTTCAACAGGATTCCCTTAAAACGCCCCCGGGAGGAGGTGCCAACCATCTCTCTTGTCGGAGAGATATTTGTCAGAAGGGATTCTCTGTCCCGCCAGTATTTGACAGAACGTCTTGCTAAAAAAGGTTTTGCCACCATCTGTTCCCCGGTGGCCGAGTGGGTACATTATTCCGACTATCTGGTGAAAAAAGGGCTTGTAGATTACACCATGTCAAAAATGGAGAAACTGGCCTTTAGGATCAGAAAAAAATTCATGGCTCGAAATGAAAAGCGGCTCAAATCCGTACTCTCCCTTTCCGGGCTTGTCCACTTCGAACCGCTCGATATCAATTCAATAATTGATGCGGCTACGCCCTATATCTCTACAGATTTCACCGGTGAAGCCATCTTGACAATAGGAAGTTCCTTGTCCGAAGTCGCTTCGCATACATGTGGTGTGATCGCCATCGGACCGTTCGGATGCATGCCCAATCGTGTGTCTGAAGCAATCCTCTGCGAGGTCATGAATAGTGAAGGAAAGTTGGCAACCGAATCGAAAAATGAATCACTCCGAGCCATCCTGGCAGACATGGATGACTTGCCCTTTCTGGCGATTGAAAGCGACGGCTCGCCTTTCCCTCAACTGATAGATGCAAAGTTGGAAGCTTTCTGTCTACGAGCCAAGCGTCTGCATGATAGGATGCTTAAAGAACGTAAGGGACATATTCATCTCGACAGAACCGAGAAGCAAGATACTTACAATAAAAAGCCGCTACAAGTTTCATCTGCTTACATGCACTAGGCAGAGTGCTCTTCAAATGATAAAGGAAGTCCAACCTGGTCCCCCAAAATTTTGAGAAATCGCTTTCCTCCAGATTTTTAGCCATCACGGCGCCCATAAAAATCATAACACGAATGCACTGAGAAATTCAAAATCAAGTGCCCGCCAAATCAGGATTTATCTAACATTATGGTGCGGTTGGAAGGAAATTGTAGATATCACCGCAATCTGATATGGTGAAAACGGATTGAACATGATATATTAGCCAGAAATATATTACCTGAATCTTGCATGAAATTTGATGAGAATCTTCAAGCTACTTAATTAAAGCGAGTTTAAACAAGATCATAAAATCCAATTTTTTACCCAAATGGCATATCGGATGATAAGCATTTTTTCTCATCAAATTTCACCCGAAGGGGCGAGCCGGATGTTTCCATATGCTGCGTTATTAAGTGTTCGCAGTAGCACACTACGACTTCACCCTTAAATGCCTGGCATATGAAAACTTCCGACTCGTGTAAAATTCAGGTATTAAAAGCTTGTGGATTTAGGTGAAAGTCTTCGAGTCTACAGATGGGAGGGGAGATCATAGATGGATTTTAGGTTTATGGTAATTCGACGGGTTTGCATCGTATTAATAACGGCCTTGGCGGTTTTATCTGGATGCGCCGGATTAGGTAGGCGGCTGGAGTCTCCGGAGGTGTCTTTAGCGAATATTGCAGTGCTTGAGGCTAAGGGTTTTGAAACCGCTTTTCAGTTGGATCTTCGGGTGTTTAACACCAATGATGTGCCTCTGGAAATCAAGGGTGTTGACTGCGTGTTAGAAATTAACGGGGAAAAAGTGGCAAAAGGCGTCTCTGCAACCCAGATCAACGTGGCTGCATTCGGCACTGAGCTGGTTCCAATGAAAGTATACTCTTCCATGTTCGGAGTGATATCGTCGATGCTGAACATGGTCAAAAGCGCTCAGTCAAAGCAAGGGAAACCAAAATTGAGTTATAAAATTTCCGGGAGGCTTCGGCTTGGGGGCGATTCGATGATGTCCGGTAGCGTGCCTTTTAGATATAAGGGGGAATTGGATATGGAGGGGGCTACTAAATTTTGAGACCACTTTATAACACCCTCTTTTGTCCAATCTCTGTGACTACCCCGCCCGCCCCGTGGGTCCGCAAGATTGTAATGGGATGAAATGCGCAGCCTATTTTTCTGGGATTAGGCTCAAATTTCAAACGAGACGTCGCAACACGATTCCGGTCCGATTCGGCAAATAAAGGCTGAGAAAGTATTTTTTCTGTTTGGCTATGATGTCCGAGAGAGCGTCGTGCGCTTGATTCGGTGTTAATCGGGCGTGCCCTCCGTATTCGGGCGCGTCACTATCTAAAATCAATTGGTATTTCCCCTGAGGAGCTTCAAAACGATAATCCGAATATGAATGTTGGGGATGAAAGTTAAAGGCAAACAGGAGTCCTGCACGTTCAAATATAATAAGTTTGTTGTCCGAGTGCTCATAAAGAAGATTTATCTTTGCTGATTCAAGCATCCGATGATTCCTGGCCAGAAATATCATGTCTTTATCAAAACGGGCAAGGAACTTAAACTTCAGATTATCGTCATCTGCTAGATGCCATTGACGCCGGGCATATTTGTATGACCAGTTGTTTTCTTCCCGCGGGAAGTCTATCCACTCCGGATGTCCGAATTCATTTCCCATAAAGTTGAGATAACCACTGCCAGCCGTTGCCAGGGTGATAAGCCGGATCATTTTGTGCAAAGCCATTCCTCGATCGACGATCACATTATCGTCACCGATTTGCATGGCATCATACATAACCGCATCAAGTAAGCGGAAGATTATCGTTTTATCGCCCACAAGGGCTTGATCGTGGGATTCGACGTAACTGATCGTTTTCTCATCGACTCTTCGATTCATCAGTTCATTCCAGAGTTGACTCATGGACCAGTTCTCGTCGCTGACTTCTTTAATGATCTTTATCCAAAAATCCGGAATGCCCATGGCTAGACGGTAATCAAACCCGTAACCACCGTCTTCGATCGAAACGGCAAGTCCCGGCATCCCGCTGACATCTTCGGCGACAGTTAGGGCGTCAGGGCGCACGGAATGGATCAGTTTGTTGGCCAAGGCCAGATAGGTAAGGGCATCTTCATCAACGTTATCGCCAAAGTAGTCGTCATATGAAGTAAAAGCTTTTTCCAGACCATGATCCAGGTACAGCATACTGGTCACACCGTCGAACCGAAAACCGTCCAATCGATATTCATCCATCCAAAAGCGACAGTTGGATAATAGAAAATGCATTACTTGGAGTTTGGCATAATCAAAACATCGAGAGTCCCAGGCTGGATGGCGACCTCGTGAGCCTTTGTGAAAAAATTGATACAATGTGCCGTCAAAACAACTCAAACCTTCCACCTCGTTTGAGACAGCATGGGAGTGGACCAGATCCATAATCACCGCCAGTCCGGCCGAGTGGGCTTCATCGATGAGCTCCTTTAGCTCTTCAGGGGAACCAAAACGGGATGAAGCGGCAAAAAAGCTCGACACTTGATAGCCGAATGAACCGTAATAGGGATGCTCCTGAATGGCCATTAACTGCAAGGTATTATAACCGCAAGAGATCACTCGGGGAAGAACCTTGTCTGTGAATTCGCAATAGGAACCTATTTTTTCTTCCACTTGGGCCATACCCACGTGGACCTCATAAATCAAAGGGGGTTCGGTGGATCTTTGGAAGTTGAAGTTCCGCCATTGATGGGGAGGATCAGGCGACCAAACTTGAGCGTTAAATATGAGGGTCTCCGGATCTTGGATGACCCGCCGAGTATAAGATGGAATGCGATCGCCTTCACCGCCTGGCCAGTGAATACGGAGTCGATAAGGATCGCCGTGCTTCAATTTGTCTTGGGGCAATCGAATTTCCCAATTACCATCTTTGGTAATTGGTTGCAGCTCAAACTCACTTTTTTCTTGCCACCCGGTCATATTGCCAATTAGGAAGATCCGAGTGGCATTCGGTGCCCATTCACGAAAGATCCATTCGTTTTCTCGAAAATGGAGGCCAAAATATTCGTGTCCGGCAGCAAAATCAACCAGGCTCCTTTTGGCTTGAGTCAGGCGCAACTCTGTCTCGATTCTTTTCAACAGGCGACGATGAATGATTTCCTCATACGGAGTTAGGTAGGGATCTCGGGATAAAAGACGTTTAAGGACCGTATTAAGATCAAAATTATCCACTTCAGCTATCCTACGATCGGTTCACAATCAGCGGCCGCTGCAGCATCTTTTCATAGAGCTCGATATAATTTCGAGCAGTTACGGAATGGGTAAATTGGGCCGCACTTTCAGTCATGACCCGTCTGATCTGCTTGGTCTTTACATTAGCGGGAAGATTATAAAAATTCATGGCCTGGTTGATGGCCCAGAAAAGACCGTTGGCATCAAAGTGTTTAAACAGGAAACCATTGCCGGTATTGTTTTCAACATCCAGATCCCTCACAGTATCATGGATGCCGCCGGTATCATGAACCACCGGAAGGGTGCCGTAAAGCGGGGCTATCATTTGCGGAAGTCCGCATGGTTCATATCTTGAAGGCATCAGAATAAAATCCGAAGCCCCGTAAGCCAAATGCTCCATCCTGTTATTAAAATCACAAATTGCCACACGTTTTTGAAATCCGTGATAGTTTACGATGTCTCTAAATACCATCTGATAATCTCCGTGGGCAACAAAGATGATCTGGAGATTTTGGTGATAATATTTTGAAATAACCTGGTAAAAAATTTCGGCTAGCAGCTGGCATCCTTTCTGAATGGGGTCGAGCCGAGAAGGCCAGAAAAAGACGGGGGCTTTCTCATCTTTAATCAAACGCAGTTTTTCCTGCAAAAACAGCTTGTTCGCACGTTTGCCGGAAATATGGTTTTTATGACTGTAATTTTGCTTGAGATATTTATCTTCAGAAGGATCGAAGGAGGGATCAGGCGCATTCAGTATTCCTACGGCACACTCGGCATC
>CALANC010000065.1 GCA_937925895.1 uncultured Desulfobacterales bacterium | reverse complement strand
CTGGAAGATCACGGGCGCTGATTTTGTCTATCTTGCATGCCAGACGGGAGTGACCGTCTTTGATAATCGATCCGGCCACGATGGTATAAGCCGGATACATAATCTGATTCTTGCGTGAGGCCCCACCGTAAAACCCAAGATCAGCCGTCGTGTGAAGTCCGCAGGTATCGGGACATCCGGAAATATGCAGCTTCACATCACTGAGATCTTCAATACTCAATCCGGACTTTTTTAGTTTTTTACCTATTGCCCGTATAGCACCCCGTGAGAGGCAGATACCGAGGGTGCAGAGTTCTGCTCCTGTGCAGGCAATGCAATTGGATATGAATTTGGGTTCGGTGGCTAACTCGGTTATGGTGGTAGCGACCCGGTAAACATTTCCTAAATATTCACCCGGTATATTCCGGATGCTTAGATTCTGTTGTTGCGTGCAGCGCATCACATTTTCACCAAAATTATCCAGGAACTCCGATAGCTCGATGGCCTGCTCACTTTTCAAGTTACCGAGAAATATCGGCAGTAAAATAGAATATAATTTCGGCTGTTTCTGTTCTTTTACATACCGCTGTTTCCAGATGGCAAAATCCGGAGACTGAATCTCAACCGGTTTTAACCGAATATCGGGCCGGGGTTTATTTTCCACTTCTGCTCCGAAAAAATGTTCCAGCCGTTGCTTTTTCAGTGTTTCGAACTCCTGATGATATAGTTCAACGAATTGTTTTTCGCCAAGCTTGTTCCAGAGAAACCGCAGCCGGGCGGCATGTTTATTCTTTCGATTTCCATGTCTGTTAAAGATCTGTTTCACTGATTTCGCAACCAAATACGACTGTTCTGCCGGAAGAAAATCATGTAAAAGCTTTCCAACTTGGGGCTTAAACCCCATTCCTCCTGCAACATAGACCCTAAAGCCATTTTGACCGTTTTTTCTCCGAGCAATAAAGCCCAGATCATTGAAGGAGGCATTCGAATTGTCAGCACCGGAATTGGAAAAGGATATCTTGAATTTGCGAGGCACAAGCCAGGAATCAGATTCGGCAATCAATCGGCTCGTCAGGGAAAGGGCATAGGGGGTGACATCGAAGACCTCATCTGTCGATATACCTGCATCCCACGAAGCTGTGATATTGCGTACCGTATTGCCACCACCACCCCTGCTGGTTAAGCCGACATGCTTTAACTCCCGGATTACCGTAACGAGATTTTCAAGTATCACATCATGTATCTGGAGTCCCTGTCGGGTGGTAATATGAACAGATCCGTTCCCATATTTAACAGCAAGTCTGGCAACCGTTTTAAACTGGAAAGGTGTTACACAGCCGCCGGGAATCCGGATGCGGACCATATAGGTGTCTTCTATGCGCTGGACATAAACCCCGAAAGGTACGCGGCGTGTTTTTAATTCCCCGGCGGTTATTTCTCCTTTTTTATATCTGAGGATTTGACTTTCAAGGTCTTTTATTTCATCGTCAAGTGTTGGCGGTAATTCATAAAAACGCCTTTGACCATGATCATCTTTGCCCCAAATTAGCGGTTTCTTAAGCACATCGATCTTTTCAGGCTCCACGTGATTGTCAAGTATTTTGAAGGACTTGAGTGTTTCCGACCCATCGAGCAAAGAAACGATCACATAGCTTAAGTCCGGGTCATAGGCCAGCCGGATGTCCTCTTGGGAAGGATGAGCCGAGGTCGTCGGATGGCTATGATATACTGCCGCCAGCTTGAACCCCTTTTTCCGCATGTCTCGCACCGCCTCAAACTGTTCTTCGGGGTCAAGGGTAAAATGGACTTCCGAAGCATCCATATTTTTCATTTTGTATTGCTGAACGATAACACCTTCTTTCTCGGCAAGATACCCGCAGGCTTCAATGGGCGCTTCTTTTTTGGCATGGGCTATTATGCCGGAAATTATGTCTTCCTTTATTTTCAACATATTTTCGCTAGCAAAGTAAAAGTTCTTGATTTCAACCAAATGAGATGTTTTGACCGGATGTTTCCCGCTGCGAAATACTTTGGTCAGGTAAAAATCCCGCCCTTTAGGACGGGAAGCTTCTAAATCCAGATTAGATTGTCTTCAATTCACAGACAATCTGCTGCTCATCAATGAGTTCATGAATTGTTGGTTCATCTCCACATAGTGCACATTCTCTATCTCTTTCTATTGTATGCTTTATAAATTCCATGGAAAGAAGATCAAAAAAGAGAATGGAATTGGTTAGCAGCTTGCCCGTGCCTGCCAGAAACTTTAGAGCCTCGGCTGTCTGTATTGTTCCCAACATTCCGGCAATCGCACCGAGTACTCCGGCTTGAGCACAAGTCGGAACGGCATCTGCGGGAGGCGGCTCTTCAAACACGCAGCGCAGACACGCCGATTCTCCGGGCATGACCGTCATGGTCTGGCCGTTGAAACGCAGAATGCCGCCGTGGGAATAGGGAATGCCCTCCATCACACAGGCATCGTTGATTAAAAATTTGGCCGCAAAACTATCGGTTCCGTCAATTACAAAATCATACTTTTGAATAATTTGTCTGATGTTGTCGGCGCTGATAAACACATGATGAGTTTTAACCGTCACATCAGGGTTGAGCGCCAGCATTTTTTCGGCTGCCGATGTTACTTTATGGGTATTAAGATCCTTAGTAAAATGAATGACCTGCCGCTGCAAATTGGATAGCTCCACAATATCTGAATCGACAATACCGATAGTCCCCATACCTGCTGCTGCCAGATACAAGGCTGCCGGAGAACCAAGACCACCAACCCCGATAATCAGGGTTTTGGCATTCATGATTTTGACTTGTCCTTCCACGCCAAAATCTTTTAAAATAATATGTCTACTGTAACGTTCAAGTTGTTCTTCGGTAAAATTGATCATTGTTCTTCACATTCGTGGTTTTTATTTTCATCGATTTCTTCAGCATCTTCCCGGCTACTGATATTTTATATGCTGAATGGCTTAGACTCATTTCTCTTTCTCAAATATTCCTCCCGACATCATCAATATGTAGTCGACATCATCATTTTCTTTAACAATCGTCGTCGGGAAATTCTTCCGTTTAACAAGACGACCATTGAGCTGGACTGAAACTGTTTCAAGCCTTTTCAATCCCCTCACTTTGAGAAGTTCAATGAGCGTAATCGTTTCTTTTTCAGTTAAATAATCTTCTCCATTGATTTTGACTCTCATAACGGATCCTTTCCTTCAGGAAACACCAAATCCTTTTCTTACGGCGTTCTTCCACTAATCATATGAAGTTCCGTTTTCCTCAATAAATTTTTATTGACACCTTTATATCACATTGTGGTACTCTAGGCATTACTTATTACCTTAGAAAAAAAATATGGTCAATAAAAAAAGATCTACAGAGGCAGAAAGCCGTTCTTGATAGAGAAGTGTCTATGCCCTATGACATAATTTGCTTAATAAAACAGGTTCCCGACACACGAAATGTTATCAAGAGGAAGGGTTTTCGATTGTTAAGAATTTAATTCCTTTCAGATAACTTGCGAGACTGTCGAAAAAGTCCAAAAATGGCGATTTGGGCAATATGTCATGTAATAAAATCAATTAGTTGCAAGCACAAAAACATAAATTTAGGGTTTTTCGACAGTCTCTGCCATGAACACGAGATGAAACCAATTCTTTTCGATTACATATAAAATGAAAAGAACAAACCATGGAAAAAAGATTTGTCCTTTTGAAAAACGATATTACAGTGATTTTGAAGGATTGATATCTACAATAAAATAGTAGAAAGCGCAATTTCTGAGTCTATGATTTCGAACCGAATTCTTCAGGCCTTAGGATGAGAATTTTTTTGGGGATAGAAAAAGGATTTAAAAACCTCACAAGACCTACAACACTCCATTTTCTCTGCCCAGTCCTTGCAAGCATCACCGCAGCAAATGGTTCCGTTAATAAACCAGCAGAGTTTACCTGCCTTAAATTCCCAGGCCGGGCATTGTTTCTTGGTCTCAGGGGGACATTTTTTTATAACCCAGCACGACTTTCGGCCTTTTTGATTTCCCTCCACTCTAGATAGCAGGAAAAACATCTGCCGCTCCACAGGTGTCGATATGGAACGCCAACCCTGTTCGTAACTGCTTACAGCCTTTAAAGAAATTCCGAGCAATTGGCCCATCTGTTTTTGCGTCTTGCTCATTCTTTGGCGGAAGCTTTTAAATTCTTCACTTTCCATGGGGAACTACAAAACTTTTTATCTAAGAGACTTGGAAATAATTTTAAGTGATAGTCACATTTTGTAACAATTTTAGTGACTACTAACACATTGTGGCAATCAAGTCAAAGAATAAAGCATTTTTTCATTATGGAGGAGCTGTTAATAAAAAAACCATAATGGGAATATAAACATGTCACAATCCGGAGAAATAGTCGAAAAGGATACCCCTGGAAGTCCCCTTTTACTTCCAGAGGTACTATAGAGGGCTCCGAAAAGGGGCAACTCAAAAGTAGAATATGCAAACATTGAGCTGTTAATATTTGCATGGGCTTAGTACAATACCACAAAGTGATAGTCAAGGGATATTTCCTAAAAAATGAATTTCATTCAGTACTGATGCTTAATACCATCAGATAATTAGAGGACGCTCATGCATAAACAACAAAAACCACGGGATAGCCGAGACTTGGCGTAGGGGCTTGGGGGTCCACACCTAAATTGCCTATTGATGACTGTTTCTAACTGAAATTAGATTTGTGTTATTTTACCAAACGCACAAGCTGGAGCCAATTCTTGTTTTATACATATATCAAAAATGACGGCTGTTAAGCCAAGTCCGTTCTCTAACAAATCAAATCCACTTCATCATTCAACAATCTCAAGTCTGTACTTTCTCCAAGCCTTTCCAGAGGCTGCAATTAATAAAGTCCTGATGGCATTGACTGTTCTGCCCTGTTTGTCAATGATCTTCCCCATATCACTCTTGGCTACTCTGAGTCTCAATACAATTTCTTGGGCAGCTTTAATTTCAGAAACCCGTACCTGTTCGGGATCGTCAACAAGAGCTTGTGCAATTCTAATTAATAGGTCTTTCATCGGTTCAGTTCTCTAAACGATTGCATCTTTTATTCAGTTTCGCCGTGTTCGATTAGGCGTAGAAGGTCGGATATGGCCTATATCTCAAAGGGGGACGGTTTACTTTTGTAGAAGCTTACTCCTCACAATTTCCATTAATAACGTCCTGGCCGTTGGTTCTGGATTCTCACCAGGAGCCATATGGGTTGATTTAGATACCCCCCATCCTGGAACACGGACAGTTAGAGTGCCCCTTTCAACTTCATATAAGCAGGAATAG
>CALANC010000064.1 GCA_937925895.1 uncultured Desulfobacterales bacterium | reverse complement strand
ATTTAAGAGCAGAGCCCTGGGCCACTTTCACCTGACGCAACCCATCTTGTTGGCATCGCTTTGCAAGAAAATCCAAACCCTCTGGATTAGCATCAATTGCCCAAACGTGAGCCCCCAGCTTCGCTGCCGCAATCGCGTATGTTCCCCAACCAGACCCTATGTCCAACACGCGTATGCCTTCCTTGATTTCTGAAAGAGCAAGAGTCATCGTTCGGGAAACATCAGATATCCAGGCACATCGATCATCATCCGGAAAGGCTACACTTAGATAGTCCTTCCAATTTTGTGATCGGTCTAGATTTGAACGATCGAATCCGCCAACATCCCAATGCTCTTGCGGTTTATAGAATAAAGGAAAACCAAAATGCTGAGGAAACCGCTTACCACAATTTATACAAAGAAGATATGAATGTTTTTCCTGCAGATTCTCATGACAATTGGGACATATAAAAAGGTTCTCTTTTTCATTCATAGCCATATCAATCATCAATCAATTCGCTATAACCTTTCAATAACAATTCGGAAGCTTATCTTTTTACGAAGAGAATAGAGAAAGTTTATTTCAATTTTTAGTTACTTTAAGATGAATTAATTTAGATTACAGTCTTTAATTCTGCATCATGCGAAATCGACGCAGCCATAATTCGAGTATGACAAGTGCGTAGAGGTCTTGGCGAGGAACATTCCCAAGACTTCTGTTGCGTAATTTAAGTATGGCCCTTTGATCAAGCAACCCAGCCAGACAAGAACTTTGACCTAAACAAAATGAATCAAACATTGAAATGAAAAAGTTTTTAAGCCAATCGTTTAAAGGAACTACGAAACCCTGTTTGGGCCTGTTGAGAATATTATCAGGCAAATAGGGGGCCACGACCTTTCTTAGCAATCGCTTGCCCTCCATTGGAAGTGGACTAACCAACCAGGCTGGAGGCATAGAGAGCGCAAACTCTACCAGTCGATGATCCAAAAAAGGAACACGAACTTCAAGCCCATGAGCCATACTCATGCGGTCCACTTTGACCAGCATATCGTCAGCAAGCGAGGTTAAAAGATCCATCCAGAGGGCTCGATGGACCGGATGCTTGTAATTGACTTTCGAAAGTGGTTGTTTTGCAATAACTTTGAGATTCTGTTCAAATTCAAAGGCTTTATTGTGCCTAAATAATGCTGCGCGATCTGAGGCTGAAGTGATCTGCCTTTCAAAAATATAACGCTCTTCGTCCGATAAAGTTGCCATATCCAGCATTTCGGGCAGAGAGCGACGCCGGCCGGATCGCCAAGGGGGAAGCAGACGAAGTCCATGTGCTATGATCCCAGGCGCAGGTAAAGCGGCCTTTAAAGCTGCTACCCGGTAACGCCCAGTATATCCACCAAAGACTTCATCTCCTCCGTCACCTGAAAGTACGACTTTGGCTACTTTACGAGCTTCACGGCATAGGGCAAAGGTAGGAAGTGCTGAAGAATCTCCAAAAGGCTCATCCATGAAATTAATCACATCGTTGATCAATGCCACAGGATCAAACTCTATGCTGACCTCTCTGTGGCGCGACCCAAGATGATGCGCTACTTGCCGGGCGATTGGAGCTTCATCAACTCCTGTATGTGGAAAGGAGACGCAGAAGGTCTCCAATTCCACATGCTTTTGTGCCATTGCCACTATGCCTGATGAATCGACTCCTCCCGATAAAAAGGCTGCAACCGGTACATCAGATATTAAATGCGATCGTACACTTTCCTCTAATCGCTCATTAAGCTCCTCAGCCGCCTGAGATTTTTTTCGCGGTATGCACACCTTTCCGGGTGTCCAATAAATGTCACTTTGAACCGAATCCCCTTGTACCTTAATCTTCTCCGCAGGCTGAACTTTTCGAATGTCTTTTAATATACTTAACGGACCCGGTACGTAAGAAAAGGCCATGTAAGCATAAAGTGCTTGTGGATCAACTTCTGTTTTAATCAACCCGGAACGGATAATAGAAATTAGCTCGGAGGCAAAACAAACCATTCCGTCAGCAACAGCTGCATACAATGGTTTTATGCCAAACCGATCCCGCGCTAGAAGCAATTTTTTATTGCGATCATCCCATAAAGCGAAGGCGAACATGCCTTCCAATTTTTCAAGACAGGTTTCACCTTCGTCCTCATAAAGGTGCACAATCACTTCACCATCGCTTTGGGTGCGCAGATGGTGTCCACGGGATGATAGCTCTTGTTGCAAAGATTTATAATTATAAATCTCTCCATTGATAACGAGCTGGATTGTTTCGTCTTCATTTGAAAGAGGTTGATGTCCTCCCTCGATATCAATAATAGATAATCGGGTATGGCCTAAAGCAACCCCATCAGCCGCAAATAAGCCTTCATCATCGGGACCCCGATGGCGAAGGCTGCCACGCATTTTTAGCACAGCGTTTTCCAGGTCAACGGCGGGAAGATCAGGAGCAATTATTCCAGCAATTCCACACATAGTTATGCTTTAGATATGGTTTCCAATAATGTCTCTGATTAACTCTCAACTATTCGCTTTGGTAGGAGAAAATTAATTGAGGGATTTTCTCATCTTTATAAGAAGATTTTTCCCAAACCAATGTCCAATTTTAGTGCGCTGCCATAAACAGTCAGCCCGATATGCGCCCATAACTTTTTCCATAGCCCTTCCAACCGGTCCTATATCAACCATGAATCCAAATGCACCTAAGACATGAAAATATAATTCAGCTTCGGCTTTCAACTCACGAATATCAAAATTATAATAATAGATGGTATTGCTGGTATGATAGCCCATTTTGCCGTCTGCACCACCATGTTGATCATTTTTGGTATATATCATTTTAATATCGCTTAGTCGTTCTCGTATTGTAAAGTTATATACTCCGCTCATTAATAATTCTCCGTTAGAACGAAGTATGCGATTGCATTCCGATAGATGTTGGCGTCTTGCTCCTTGTGAAGGGATATGATGAAATAATTCAACAGTCAAAATTTTGTCGATGCGTTCACTCTGAAATGGAAGGCGAGTTGCATCTGCCTGCACGGCGATTACATTCTTTAATCCTTTTGCTTTTAATTCCAGAAGTGATTCAAATGAGAAATCACACCCTATAACCAGCTTACATTGATCTGAATACTGCAAAGTGCGTCCGGTTCCCACCCCCAATTCCAATACAGTATCACTCGATGTGACATCTAACTCCCTCATGGTGGTCTTAATTTCAATAATATCCCTCCGATGCGATAGGATTTCCTCATATTTTTTTGCTTGAGCATCTCTCATATAAATTTCAGACAAACTGTCTTCAAAATCAGTATCCTTTTCAAATTTTCGCTTCTCTAAATAATAATCCGGCATGATAGAGATAATTCCGTCCATAATCGACCATGATCTCATGCATTCTGGACAGCACAATTTGCCATTTATATTTGGTGAATGCCAATCAATTAGAAGTTTAGCATAATCATAGGGACAACAAATATATTTTTCTATTAATTCTGTATGATCCAAAGAAATATCTCCTAGGCAGGCTATTTTCTCATTTCCATTGTGAAAGAAATTTTTTGAACAAGCCCTTCAAGTGGCATTCCAGTTACACCGATTCTCGGAATAAAATATGGATCACAATAATTATTCACAAGTGCAGGTTCAATTGTGCAAGCGCCCTGATATCTGCAAAATTCCAAATAGTTTCTGAGTTTTTTATCAAAATTTCCGTTTGGATAGGCAAAGAGTTTTGTTCTAACACCGGTTTTCTGCATTAGTAATTTCTGTGGTTCTTCAAGTTCATTCTTTAAAATACTTTCTTCTATTTGTGTAACCACTTGATGGCTCGTTGTATGGCTACCAAAATCTACCAGACCATTCGATTTAATGGTCCTCACTTGTTCCCAGTTTAGCAATTTGTAATGTTGAGCCATTGTTATATTTACTTCCACGCTCCCACATGCCAAAGTCAGGCGTACGATAAGCTCTCTCAACGTAGAATACCAGGTTCTGAACAAAGTTCACTTCGTCTGTGGTGAAAATGATCTGTAACCACAGAAAAGCACACTATGTAGAGCTATATATCCATTTTGGACTTCCAGAAAATGTGTGTTACCTTAACCCTAGAACGGCTGTTCCCATATATATATCCATAATGCTAGCCATTGTATGCTGGAGCTACAAGG
>CALANC010000063.1 GCA_937925895.1 uncultured Desulfobacterales bacterium | reverse complement strand
CGGCAATCTTTTCATCGACACCGGATTGAGGGGTGAAGATACGTATCATAACCGGTTCATCCGTATCGTCTCTGGCTGCCCGGCAAAGAATGCTGGAGTACCCTTCGTGCAGAACTTCCAAGATACGGTAGTCGTCGATGAATTTTCTTCCTTCGGCGATTTTGCTACCGCAAGAAGGGCAGGTCACGATTTCTTCGGCCACCAGCTGGCCACATTTTTCGCAAAATTTCATGAGATTAAGATGTTTTTCACACAGCTTTTAGGGAAATTCTTCATCGGAATCTTCATGTGCCTGAACCGCTTTTGTTCTTTTCTTTTTAACCATAATGAAACAGATTGTCAGTGACAGAAATATTAACATGGGAAGAAGGAGTTCCGCCAACATAATCTGTCCCTCACCCGGGGCAGCCTCCACAGACTCGATCTGCGTGATCCTTTTCTCATTTCTCACCCTTGAGTTGATGGTTATTACGATTGTTCCTAAATATATTGTCACAAATATAATCGCAAAAATGCATAATCTTTTCTCAAATTTGGTCATCGTTCTGTACCTTTAGACAAGAAAATTTCCGGATAAATAATCTAGTATTGATTCGTTGATTGAAAAAATCAAGTTAAAGTTTTAACCTGAATATTTCAAGGTACTCGAGGTTGTTCAACAACTTGAAGTGTGATATCCTAATTAAGCGCAAACAAAATCCAGAAGAATTATATAAAATTTTCTGTTGACTGGAGGCTAAAATAAATAGATCCTCAATTAGGATTCGATTGGCAGTGGTTACAGAGATGACAATAGAGGACGTTTTTTAAAGGTCTCAGACTGAAGAGGAAGGAAGGAATGTTATGGGAAAGAAGACGATTGGATTTGTAGGACCGGATGGAAGAACCTATATGTGTGCCTATACTGTGTCAACAGTGGAAAGCGAAAAATATATCGGTGCCATAATCAAAGGGATGACCGGTATGGGACCGGTAATCGAAGCGGTTAGGGGAAAGAAAAAATGGCCTTTAAAAATTTTTCCCGTCACTGGAAACTCGGTTGAAGATTACAAAAAGGTTATCGTAAAAGCATTTGAGGGTGGCGAGATTGACTACATCGTTATTATGCCGGAAGATCTGCTCTACGAAGGGCTGGTGAATGAACTCATCGAGGCCGGTTATGGTGATCAAATCATCGGTTTGACAAAAGAAGCGGCATTCATAGAAGGCGATAAGGTTGAAGCCAAAGTCTGGATGAAGCGGGCCGGTGTGCCTGTCGCACCCTTCGAGGTGGTTGATGCGAAAAACCTGCAGCAAATAAAGGGTATTGTCATTGAGTTCATGCGTAACCACGGGGGAGCGGTTTTAAAATATCCTTACAGTGCTGGGGGAAAAGGTTCCCGACCCGTTTTCCGGGTTGAGGACATCCTTGATGTTTGGAATATATTGCTGAAAGATTACAGCAAAAATTATAAGATGCGGCACGGGGACAATACCTGGCCGCTTTTGATTGAAGCATGGAAATCCGAGATTGAAATCAGCTTTACATCCTTAGTTGACGGGAATGGCAACTTTTGTATTCTTCCAACCGCCATGGACTATACGCTTCGCTTTGAAGGGCCTCCGAGCCAGACAAACCCGGTTACCGGTGGGATGGCTGCGATAGGAATGCACCCTGCCGAAACACCTGAACTTATAGCAATGGTCGGCGAAAGGGTTATCAATCCTTTTGTAAAGGAGATGAAGAAGGGAGGTATTCTCAGGCCGTGTATTCTTTATCCAGGCTGTCGCGTGTCCATCGACCCGGTTACTGGAAAACCGGTTGGCATTCTTGTCTACGAAATGAACATTCGGGCAGGTGAACCTGAAATGCAGGTTGTTGCGCGGCGACTAAAAAACTTAGGCGAACTTATAGGGTCCGCTCTTGAAGGCAGGCTTGATGAGGTTAAGCCGGATGTGCGCACGGATCAAATTTCTATTTGTCTGGCTCTTGTTACCGGTCCGGGTGGGCCTCAGGGACAGAAGGGATACCCTGATTCTTATACTAAGTATGAACCGGTTGTTATCAACTTCAAGAGCCTCGCTAAACGGGGCATTCTCATTGTACCATCAAACGTCAGCTGGGATGAAGAAAATCAACGCCTGATCTCTGATGGTTCCCGGGTGTTTTACCTGAGCAAAAATGCTACCGTCAAACCCGGACAAAAGAGGGGCGAGACAGCGGAAGTGCTCAGAAATACGCTGCTGCAGGCATTTGACCAAGGTCTGGTTAAAGTGATTCCGCGAGAAGCAGAAGAAACCTTCGATGCAGCAAAGATACTGTTTGAGCAAGGCAATATCCCCAGGGCAGAATTTGAAAAGAAGGAAGCAGCCTTTGAGAAAGTGAATCGTCTTGATCTTCGGCGGGACCCCGGTCGGATCTTTATGGAGTGGGATGAACTGTATCCGGATTAATTCGAAGTGTCCATTAGGAGAAGTCGTATGAGAGTACTGGTCAGTGACAATTTGGGAGAATCCGGCATCCAAATGTTGCGGGAAGAAGAAGGGATTGACGTTGATGTCAAAACAGACCTGACCCACGAAGAGCTCAAAAGCATTATCGGTTCCTATGACGGGCTGATCATTCGGAGCGCTACAAAAGTATCAGAGGATCTGTTAGATGCTGGGAAACGGTTGAAAGTTGTCGGTCGAGCAGGAATCGGTCTTGATAATGTGGATATCCCGGCGGCTACCAAACGCGGGATCGTTGTGATGAATACTCCCGGCGGTAATGTGATTACAACCGCCGAACATGCCATCGGCATGTTACTGGCTCTGTCGCGAAATGTGCCGGAAGGAACAGCATCCCTAAAGGCCGGGCGCTGGGATAAGAAAAAACTGCAAGGCAGGGAAATATTCAATAAAACGTTAGGGGTTATCGGATTTGGAAAGATCGGTTCTATTGTTGCCGATCGCGGGCGCGGACTGAAAATGCAGGTAATTGTTCACGATCCTTTTGTAACACCTGAACAGATTGAAAAAGCTGGTTTTGAAAGTGTTTCATTAAAAGAATTGTACGGCAGGTCCGATTATATCACCGTGCATGTCCCCCGGTTAAAGGAAACCGAGGGTTTGCTGAACAAGGACACTTTTGAGCAAATGAAAGACGGGGTCATGATCATCAACTGTGCCCGGGGCGGAATTGTCGATGAGAATGACCTTTACGACGCGCTGCAGTCCGGGAAAGTCGCCGGTGCTGCACTGGATGTCTTCGAGAACGAACCTCCCGGCATATGCCCGTTGATTGAGGATGAGCGTCTGATTTGTACGCCCCATCTTGGGGCTTCAACCCAGGAAGCCCAAACCAAAGTGGCTGTTGATGTGGCCGGTCAGGTTATTGACTATCTTAAATACGGCACGATTTTGAACGCGGTTAATGTCCCATCAGTCACCGGTGATCTTCTTAACAAATTGAAACCGTTGCTGATCCTTGCCAATCAGATCGGTAGCCTCCAGGCTCAACTTATTCATGGTCCCCTGAAAGAGGTTTCCGTTGAGTATGCCGGAGATTTTAAGGGGCTCGATCTGTCACCTGTTTCCATTGCGGCGTTAAGAGGTTTATTGGCGCCTGTGGTAAAAGACGATGTCAATTTTGTCAATGCCCGGACTGTGGCAAAGGAAAGGGGGATAAAGGTCAACGAGACAACCAGTGACGATTCTGAAGAGTATATCAACCTGATTACCGTTCGCGTGATGACTTCTGAAGTTACCAATACGGTATCAGGAACACTGTTTGGCAAAAATAAAATACGAATTGTGAAGATAAACAATTTCCGTCTCGAACTGATACCTGAAGGTCATCTGGCGCTGATATATAATCTTGACAAACCCGGGGCCATCGGGAGTTTCGCGACACTCTTAGGTAGGAATCATATCAACATCGACCAGATGCAGGTCGGGCAGGAAGGAACCGGAAAAATGAGCATTATTTTTCTCAAAACCAATATCCCCCTTTCTGAAGGCGTTATCGACCAGTTGCTTGACCTGCCGTTGATTATATCGGTGACGCCGCTTGTATTTGAACCCTATTGAAGAGACTACTTTAAAATGTCCCCTTTTGCCCAATCTCGGTGTCAGGCTCAAATTTTAATCCGCGGAATACTCGATGTCTGCCTGTGGTTAAAATTTTCGTCTTCCTTGACCTTGAACAAAATTGAACATTTTAAAGTGGTCTCAAAGACATATTTTCGTGTGGAGGGCGTGCAATGAAAAATAAACGATTCATCACTTCTGCTCTTATTCTACTTTTTTTGTCCTATGCTTTACCGTCTTTAGCCGGAGATGTTCGTTATTATGATACGAAAAACAACACGATAGAAAAGGCTGAATATGAAAAAATTATTAAAAAGCGAGCAGTCAAGATCAACAGAATAATCAAAGAGGGTTATGGTGACAGCACCATGACGCTGGAAGACCCGATCCTGTTAAGACAAAGAAGAATCGAGTATTGGAAAATAATGAGAACCAAAGAACGTCTCTCCGATTAAAATCGAAAATCCCGCCAATCAGCAAACACAGCATATTCTTTTGGGAACAGGGCGAGTCGGTCCCCCGGATAAATGAGGGTGTCTTTCGGTACCGCTTTGTGGTTCACCATCACCAATTGTACGGAATCTGGAGCTATTTCTATACTTTCTAAAACATTGGTTAAAGGAGTCGGGTCTTTGAGACGCAATTGGATGAGGGGGTTATTCGAATCGACCAGAGTCTTTTTCAAAGATCCGAATAGGTGCACCTCAATATCTGAACTCATCGGTCAACTCCCTATGGCTAGGTTCTCTTTCGTTCCAGAAGCTCTCCCCCGACGCTAAAAACCACTTCTTCCATGGGTATTTCCTTCCCGGACTTTTCCAAGGCCTTTTTTACGATCATGGGAAGGCCTCCGCAACACGGGACTTCTATAATGAGCGTAGTGATGCTATTGATACCTGCGGTTTTAAAAATTTCTGCAAATTTATCGATATACTCACGCCCATCATCCAACTTGGGGCATCCCAGGGTGACCGCTTTACCCGGCAAAAAATCTTGGTGCAGATTCGGAAATGCTACCGGAACACAATCTGCCAGTACCAGAAGATCAGCACCTTTAAGAAACGGGGCCTGCGGAGGTATAAGGCTAATTTGGATCGGCCAATGGGAAAGGGCGGATTCAGCGATGCCCTCGACGGCGGTCGGGCTTTTGGCGGTAGGAATGGCATCCATAGGAGCAAAGGTTTTCATGGCTGCCGACGGACAAGCGCAAGGCGGTGATATTTCTTCCTCGAGTTTTTCTTGTTCTTCCAGATGTTTTTCAACAGCCTCTTCGTCGAAATCGTCGGCTTCCCGCTCGATGACTTTAAGCGCACCGGTCGGACAATCCCCTAAACACGCACCCAGTCCGTCACACAAGTTTTCAGAAATCATCCGGGCTTTGCCGTCTATTATTTCCAACGCACCTTCCGCACACGACGGTATACAAAGACCACAT
>CALANC010000062.1 GCA_937925895.1 uncultured Desulfobacterales bacterium | reverse complement strand
CGATCAAACCGGTCTTACGGATTACGAGATTTTTCAGAAAGTTGGACATACGCTGGAAGATCTTTTCACAGAGATGGAAAAGGAATATGGAGAGGTGTCTAAAAAAGATCTTGATTCCAGGTATATCCTTCTTTTTCTAGTGGATATGAAGACAAGTTAAAGATTTATTGGCATCAGCCAATTGCCGCTTAATTCAGCACTTTCGTTGGTAAACCCGAATAGTAGACAATAGTTGCGTCGAAATTAACCATCAGTTATATACCAAAAAGATCATTGAAGCCCGACATTGAATAGATTCCGTTTGCTCGCTGCTGCCACAAAATCAAAGGGACCAGAGGTGAAACTATGGCTAACCTGCTGTATGTAGTTTTTAGTTTGCTGCTTATCAGCCAAATCGTCGTTGCAGATGATAAGAGTATTGCCGAAAAATTGTTAAAAAGCAAAATAGACGCGGTATACGAGGTTTTACAAAAAAAAGAGCTTGAACCGGACGAAAGAGACAATCAGGTCATCGATATCGTTTCACCGATATTTGATTTTCCATTAATGGCCAAACTGGCTTTGGGAAGAAAATATTGGCCAGATATGCCCAAAGAGAAAAAAGAGAGCTATTCAAAACTATTTACCAAACGTTTGCAGGATTCCTATTTAGCAGAACTGACCCTATATGAAGATCAAAAGGTGGTCTATAAAACGCCTGTAAAAATCAAAAAAAAGATCCACATACCTACCGAACTGATATCAAAAAGTAACAAAATACACATGCTTTATAAACTATATAAATCAAAAGACAGCTGGAAAATCTATGATGTAGAAATCCAGGGTGTCAGTATTATTTCAACCTACCGGTCACAATTTTCTCATATCCTGGAAAAAGGGACTATTGACGATCTTTTGCTGAAATTGGAAAAGGTGAAAGATCAATAATCCGGTTAGTGCCATTGACTAAAACAATTGCAATGTCAAATTTTCCTTTACTACCGAGATTTTTTTTCGACAAGATTGTCCTTAAACGTCCAGGCCTTATCCTTTTCTGTATCTTAGCAGTGGTTTCCGTCCTGGGCTATAAAGCCAAGGACTTCAAACTTGACGCATCAGCGGAAACATTGCTTTTAGAAGATGACAAAGATTTACAATATTCGCGGCTCGTTGATTCTCGCTATGGGATAGAAGATTATTTATTAATTTCCTATTCTCCCAAAGATGACCTGTTTTCGGAAAAGGTATTGTCAAATTTGAGACGGTTAAGGAACGAATTAAAGCAGTTGAAGAGGGTATCATCTGTGGTTTCTATTCTTGATGTTCCTTTGTTTGAAAGTCCGCCTCTTCCCTTGAAAGAACTTGTCGGTAATATCCAGACTTTAGAGTCCCCAACCGTTGATAAGCAACTTGCCATGATAGAGTTCAAAAAGAGCCCTATATACCAAAATCTTCTTATCAGTCCTGATATGAAGACCACTGCCCTTCAGATCAAATTTCGGGTTAATAAGACCTATCAATACTTATTTGACCGCCGCAATTATTTTAAAGAAAGAAAAGCCAGTTCACTGTCTGCTGCGGAGATTGCTGAATCTCAACAGGTCGCAGCACAATTGCAAGCCTATCGTAATCGGATCAAAAAGATCCGGCATCAGGATATTGTGGCAATCCGATCGATTATGGACAAATATCGCCAAGATGCGGAACTTTTTTTAGGTGGCGTTAGCATGATTGCAGATGACTTGATAAGCTTTATTAAAAATGACTTAAAGACATTCGGACTCGGGGTGTTGTTTTTTTTGCTGGTTACCTTGGGAATTATTTTTAGAGAAATTCGCTGGATCTTATTACCTGTGCTTTGCTGTGCGTTTTCTGTAATTGCCATGATGGGACTTTTAGGGACATTCGGATGGGAGGTCACCGTTATATCTTCAAATTTTATATCCCTTCAGCTCATTATTACCATGGCAATAACGATTCATCTTATCGTACGATACCGAGAACTTCACTCGAGCAACCCCGAAGCTGAGCACAGACAGCTTATCCTCGATGCCACCTGTTTGATGCTCAGGCCCTGCCTGTTTGCCGCCTTGACAACGATCGCGGGATTCGGATCGTTGCTGTTGTGCGATATACTACCGGTGATAACCTTTGGCTGGATGATGAGTGCAGGTATCATCGTCTCTTTGGTAATGGCGTTTCTTTTGTTCCCTTCCATGTTAATGTTGATGGACAAGGGAGCCCCGCAGGTCAAACCAAACCATCAATTTTCCTTGACGTCCATCTTGGCTAGATTTACCGAATCCCAAGGAGTGTTAATACTTACGATAAGTTGTGTCACAATCGTTGTAAGTGCAGTAGGGATGTCAAGGCTGGTCGTCGAAAACAGTTTTATCGATTATTTTAAGAATACGACTGAGATTTATCAGGGAATGAAAATCATCGATCAAAAGCTTGGCGGCACCACGCCACTGGATATAATTGTGGATTTGGATAAATCCGAATTTTCAGATCAAGCGGTTGTGCTTGAGACGGATACAAAAACTACCAAAGAATTTGATCAGTTTGATGAATTCGATAAAGCGGAAGATGATGAAAAATACTGGTTTACATCTGACAAAATGGCAAAGGTTGAAAAAATCCACGATTATCTCGACCGGCTTCCGGAAACCGGCAAGGTTCTCTCTGTAGCGACGATGCTAAAAATCGCAAAAGAATTAAGCAATGATAAACAATTTGACAATTTCGAACTGGCCTTGCTCTTTAGCGAGATGCCCGACAAGTTCAAAAATATGGTATTAAAGCCATACGTTTCGGTTGAGCATAATCAGGTAAGGTTTTCAGCCCGTGTCAGAGATTCTGAAAAATCCCTAAAACGTGACAAGTTGCTAAAAAAGATCCAACATGACCTGACAAATAAGCTGGGATTAAAGAAAGAGCATGTGCGCCTATCTGGTATGCTGGTATTATACAACAACATGCTACAAAGCCTTTTCAGTTCACAGATCTTAACCTTGGGTGTCGTCGTGTTGGCGTTGATGGGAATGTTCATGGTTCTGTTTAAATCTTTCATAGTGGCGCTCATCGCCATTTTCCCCAATCTCCTTTCCGTCGGTGTAGTCCTGGGCGTTATGGGCTGGTTAAACATCCCCCTCGACATGATGACAATTACCATTGCGGCAATTAGTATAGGGATTGCTGTTGATAACACGATTCACTATATACATAGATTCAAATATGAATTTAATACCAATGGGAATTATTTAAAGACCGTTCATCGGTGTCACGGTAGCATCGGTCACGCCATGTATTACACCTCCGTTACAATTATCATCGGCTTTTCAATTCTGGTTCTGTCTAATTTCATTCCGAGCATTTATTTCGGACTGTTAACAGGCCTGGCAATGTTCATCGCTTTAATAGCCGCATTGACACTTTTACCCCGATTGTTAATCTTAATTAAACCATTTGGACCTGAGGCGGGAGACTGTTAGAGATGGAATTTCATTTGATTGGAATTTCTGGCAAGAAATATCTAAAGTATTTTCTAGTGATTCTTTTCTTCTCAGGATATTTTTCAACGGGGTGCGCACATAAATCTGTAAACGATTCCCGTTCAGCAAACACTGATCCACCAAAACATCAGAACCGGGAAATGGCAACGACCAAAGCCGAGATTCCATCAGAGCAAGAACTTGAAGATGTTCCTGATGAAGATTTTATGGATTGTGAAGAATTTTTTTCAAAACATAACCACCCCCGTACGGCTGGTCAATTGCATCCTTCAATGGAAAGGTCAGGCGGCACAGATTGAGTTTTCAAGGTTTGTGGTAAATACGACTATAGGTGTTTTGGGATTAGGAAATCCAGCAGATAAATACCCTGAATTAAAGCCTCCCGATGAAGAAGACATGGGTCAGACCCTTGCCAAATACGGTATGGGTAACGGGTTTTACATTATTTAGCCTCTTTTAGGGCCATCCACTTTGCGAGATTCAATCGGATTGGCAGGAGACTGGTTTTTGAACCCCACCAACTATGTTGAGCCAACGGAAGCTTCTTTGGGTATATCTGCTTTGAATCAAATCAATCGAACATCCTTTCGAATCGGAGAGTACGAAGCCCTTAAAGAGGCAGCCATTGATCCTTACACAGCCCTCCAGGACGTCTACCTTCAGTTCAGGGAGAAAAAGATCAAAAAATAAAAGGTTTTTATTATTTTCCTGAATGATGCCGAACAGCCAACCGGGAGTTGCCTAGTAATAATCTGTTGAATGATGCGCTGGAGGATGATATTGATAACCGAATGAGACCTTTATTTATTGGATAATGTTGCGATGCGATTTGCTGTGGTAAAAAACTCGATAGCTGCCGTTGGTAGACTGACTATCTTTCCGGTTCGAGAGATGGGAAGAATAGCCATCTTTTTTGCCAAAGGCTTTCTTTATATGTTTTCTTTTCCGTTTCAGATATTCAAAATCAATGAGCAAGTCTATTTTATCGGCATGAAGTCTGTCTTGGTTATTTGTCTGACCGGTGCATTTACAGGTATGGTGTTAGGACTTCAGGGGTATTACACTCTGGTGAAATTTGGATCT
>CALANC010000061.1 GCA_937925895.1 uncultured Desulfobacterales bacterium | reverse complement strand
ATTCCAATCTCCGACACATTCCCATAATCGTGGTTACTTCCTATGCGCTGAGCGGAGACGATGACAAAGCATTTGAAGCCGGCTGCGATGCTTATGTGGCGAAGCCGTTCAGTCCTCGAGAGCTTTTGAAAAAAATCCGTGAATACCTGCCATAACTATCTATAGAAAGGAGAACAGTGAGAACACCGCCACGGATTCTGATTGTAGAGGACCACCCGGCAAGTCGGGAAATATTGCAAGCTCGGCTCACGGCGAACAACTACGATGTCATCACAGCGGAGGACGGCGAAGAGGGGTTACTAAAGGCCAGAGAAAAACAACCAGACCTTATCCTGTTGGACATAATGATGCCCAAGATGGATGGTCTGGAAGTATGTCGGCGCCTTAAAGGAGACCCGTCTTTGCCTTTCATGCCGATTATTATGGTAACAGCTAAAGCGGATTCCAAAGATGTCGTCACCGGTCTCGAGGCAGGTGGCGACGAATACTTGAGCAAACCCGTGGATCATGCCGCACTGGTAGCACGAGTGAAATCGATGCTCAGAATCAAGGAATTACACGATACGGTCCTAGAACAATCGTCTCAACTTAAACTTCAGCTGAAAACGGCTACCAAGATTCAATCTCTATTTTGGCCAAAAATTCCAGAGTTAGGGACAGAAGGCAATATTTGGGCTGTATCCGTTCCTGCCGGCTATGTTGGCGGCGATTTATACGATGTGATTCCTCTGCCGGACGATAGTTTACTTACTTATGTTGCGGATGTTTCAGGTAAAGGCGTTCCGGCTGCTCTTATTATGGCAGCATTGTCAACAAAGATCCGGAGTGAAGCCTTACTACAAAAAGAGGTGGACAAAATTCTTCAAACCGTAAATGAAAGCCTGTATAGCCTGACGTCTGAAGAGGGCTTTTTTGCTACCATTACGCTTGCCAGGTATTGGCCATCCAGTGGCAAAATGCAAATTGTCAGGGGAGGGCATTTGTATCCGTTGTGGATCGTAGATGGTGATATTGGTGACTTGCCACCATTAAAAGGAATATCCTTGGGCGTTACGCCACATGTCCATTACGAGAAAACAGAGATCATACTATCACCCGGCGAATCGATTCTCCTTTTTACCGATGGGGTTATCGAGGCAGAGAATGAAGTTCATGAGCTTTTTGGAAATGATCGCCTGATCGACTATATGAAAGAGACAAAAGGACCTCCCTATGGAAAGGGATTGTTAAATTTAATATGCAGTTGGCAAGGGAATTCACCTGCGAGTGATGATTTAACCCTATTAGAGATTTGGCGGGATAAAAAGTAAACATCATCACTCAATTCACCTTAATTACTTTCAGAAAAGAGGTAATATCATGGGAAAATATCTGGTACTTTGAGAAGTAGACCGAAGCAAAATTCCTGTCGATCCAAAAGAACGGGGAGATGCGTGGAGGCTTTTGATGGCTGTGGTCAGACAGGATATCGAAAAGGGAATCGTAAAGGATTGGGGATCATTCGTTGGTGAAACACGAGGGTATTCTATCAATGAAGGTTCGGAAGTTGAGGTGATGAACACGCTCCAACAGTTTGTACCATATTGTTTTTTCACCGTACATCCTATCGCTTCAGAAAGCCAGGTGAACGAGATGGTGAAAGCTTTATCCGGATAATTAACCGAACCAAAAAGAAAAAAATGGATTTTTCCCAACCACGAATTCTCGAGCGAACCGGGCTCAATGTGGGAAGATTAGGAGTTGGCGCGGGATACGGTGCTCCCGCAGCCACGTATGAAGAAGCTTTTGAAAAGGGGTGCAATTATTTTTACTGGTCATCCCGCAAGCCCGGTATGCGAGATGCAATAAAGAACATCTCTCGTCAAGGGAAGCGTGACCAACTAATTATAGCTATTCAGAGCTACTCACGATCCGCTTTATGGATGGAAACTTCTATAAAGAAGGCGTTGAAATCTTTATCACTGGATTATGCGGATATTCTGATTTTGGGTTGGTACAACAGGTCGCCTTCCAGGAGAGTGATAGACAAGGCTATAGATATGAGGGAAAAGGGTTTATATCGCTTCCTCGGCCTATCTGGTCACAACCGATCCCTCTTTCCAAAACTGGTCGAAAAAAACGTCTTTGACATCTTCCATGTCCGTTATAATGCCGCCCACAGAGATGCCGAGAAAGAAACCTTTCCTTTTATGCAGGGAGATAATAAACCTGGAATCGTTTCATATACCGCTACGCGCTGGGGGAAACTGCTAAACCCCCGTAAAATGCCCCCGGGCGAACCTCCGCTTTCGGTAACCGACTGCTATCGTTTTGTCCTTTCCAATCCTTGCGTGGATATTTGTTTGTCTGGTCCCAAAAACTCGAAACAAATGAGAGAAGCCTTGCCATCATTAGAACTTGGCCCCATGGATGAGTCTGAGTTGATGCGCGTTCGAAAGATAGGCGACCATCTTCACAAAAAATAGGGGGACATCTTATTTTTCAAGTTTCGCACCCTCATTTTGGTCGCAATCCATAGCCCGGAACGGCTGGATAATATT
>CALANC010000060.1 GCA_937925895.1 uncultured Desulfobacterales bacterium | reverse complement strand
GTCATTTCAGTGGTTTCGCAGTGGGGGAGACCGCAGCCATCCTGAGCGCAGCGAAGGGTGGAATGCGGAGGGGGAAGGAATGCCCCCGCTGCTAAATCATTGAAATGACCAGCGACGGAGACACCCGAGTGAAACGAATATGGATGCCCCCTGAATGCTTTCCAAAATTAAGGCCTGTCTAGAGTGCGAAAATTGAGCTATAACCTGTAAACGCACCCTGCCAATTGTCTGCGCCTCAAAAAGAAGACGACCCCGTACGAGTATCCTCGGAAGCACGTATTGCCGCATGAGCTGCATCGATAAGGCGCTGTCGATGGGTTGAAGCCCAGTCGTTGAGTGCCAATAATTCCCGGAGGAATTCCTTGATACCCCTTGTTTGAGAGTGTCTCACGAGCAGTTGCTCGACGGAAACACCAAGCCAGATACCGCGGATATAATCCGGTAAAGCGGACACCTCGTCCTCTCCGAGCCACGCGCTTTCGCAGGGGGATCCCACCAGAATTTCGGCAGCCGGTTGAACCGGCCGGATATGACGTTTAACTTGCTTGTCGGGGAACCTCAAAGCACCGGCATAGTGCTTCAAAAAGCTGGTAAACCTGTCCCACTCCAAAAAGCCGGGATAGACCAAATGTTTCATTTTACCGGGTCTTGGGGAAGCGAAGTAAATCAGTGCCTCGGCCAACTCGACCACACGTGGTTGTTGGCGAGCCTTATCATAATCCACAACGCCGACGATGCAATCGTGGTGAAAAACCAAATTGCCGGCGTGATAGTCTCCATGGATTACCAAGCAGGGAAGTTGCTCATAGGAACTCAAGCGAGATGACAAGTCCATTGCGTGAGATGTTAATGCTTTGATAACATCGGCAAACTGTGAACCCTGGTAACACGCCAATTCTTCGAAAAGATTAGACACATTCGAGGTGAGGACGGTTGGACAATAAAGCCTGTCTACAAAACACAGGTCTTGGGGAAGAAAGTTTTGTACATGTGCGTGGTAAAGACCTAATGCGATAGCGGCTGCTATGAAGTGGGCCTCGTTGGACTGTTCATAAGGTTTGCCCTCTATATACTCTTGGATTTCGTAGAATTCTCCATCCAGAATCAAAAGCGTCTCGCCTCTGCGGGTAGGAATGACAGCCGGGGCAGGGAATCCCCGATGACGGAGATGCTGGATGAGTTCATGTTGGCCGCGAATGAGTTCGGCGTTTTTGAGTTCAGGGTGCCGCCTCTTCAGAAAGTATCGTCCCCAAACGGTTTTAATTAACCAGTTGTCATTGACGACACCCCGGTCAACCCGGCGGGTTGTTTTCAGCTCGCCTAAATCATAGAAGTTGAGGACGCTCTTTATTTCGTCTATATTTGGCAAGTGTAGGGTTTAGCCTTTTAAGATAAAATCTTCTACCAATGAGAATGCCAAGTCATCCGTATATTGAACCGGTGGGTGTTTGCAATAATAGGCGGAAGGTGCTTCCAGCACCCCGCCGATATTTCTTTCGATTGCCAGTTTGCATAGACGGATGCAATCAATTGCAGCACCGGCGGAATTGGGAGAATCCTCCACAGATAACCTGAGTTCAACAGACATCGGTATATTGCCGAAAATACTGCCTTCCATTCGAATAAAGCAGACTTTATTATCATTCAGCCATGGAACATAGTCGCTTGGGCCGATATGCATGTTTCGGTCTTCAAGCTTGTTGTTCATGACAGCCCGCACAGCTTCTGTTTTGGATTGCTTTTTTTGATGAACTCTTTTCCTGTCCAACATATTTAGAAAATCGGTGTTGCCGCCTGTGTTTATCTGATATGTTTTTTCTACCCTCACCCCCCGTTTTTCAAACAGGCTCGTTAACGCTCGATGAACAATTGTTGCACCGAGCTGAGATTTGATATCGTCACCGATGAGTGGAATTCCCCTGGACTTAAATCGTTCAGCCCATGAAGGATCACTGGCGATAAAAACAGGGATGTTATTAATAAATGAGACCCCGGCTTCTAAGGCACATTCTGCATAAAACCGCGTGGCTTTCTCCGATCCGACCGGCAGGTAATTCAAAAGGATTTCTGTGCCTGTATTTTTTAAGATTTGGACAATGTCGCTTTTGGTCGGTTCTTTTTTATCGGCGAGCAAAAAGGTATAATTCGATTCATAGTTTTTCATATGTTCGGAAAAACCGTCTAACACTTTTCCCATTGACACGTTAACTTCTGCATGGGGCAGGTGGTTAACAAACTTTTTGGTGCAGTTTGGTCGTTCAAAAATGGCGTCATGAATGTCTTTGTCTACTTTTCTCCGATCGATGTCAAAGGCAGAAACAACTTCAATATCCGCAGGCGTGTACCCGTTTATGGACCAATTGAGAATTCCGATGGCGTCGATGTTATTTTTTCCTCGGTAATAACTGATCCCCTGCAGAAGCGAACTTGCACAATTCCCAACCCCAACGATACCGATTTTTATGGGTTCCATATTATTTTCCATTCGTATTATCAAAAATTCGTTCCCGGCGAAATTTCGCCGATGTGAAAGTTGAACCGTCCCTTTGAGCTATATTGGCTGCATATCTCATGCCTTGCATCTCCGGCAAACTCGACAATCGCTCAATTTGGGTTATACTTACATAACAAAAAAAGGTTGACAAATACAATGAATTAATTTGCGAATAAAGCATCTCTGGTATAACCAAAAAACAACCGCTTGCAAAAAGGTGACCTAATGTTTAAACACCCCAAAACGTCCGGACTAAACATTCGGATGTCTCAAGTCGGCCCATGGGGCCTGAACGCGTATGCGCTGGTTTGTTCGAAAACCCGAAAAAGTGTTCTTATCGATCCTGGGGCCGAGCCGGAGGCATTGAAACGACTTCTGGAGAAAAGTGAGCCGATGGCAATCATATTGACGCATAGCCATTCGGATCATGTGGGTTCGCTGGCTGAAATGCGAAGACGACTGCAGGTTCCACTCATGGCGCATCCAGGCTCACAAGCCGGTGGTAGGCATTTAGATGCCGAGCGATGGCTTACCCATGGAGATACGATCAACGTCGGCGACCAACGGATAAACGTACAACATACCCCGGGTCATAGTGCGGATCAAATATCCCTGTTGGTTGAAAACCAAAATGATGCCGTTGTTGGAGATACGATTTTTCCAGGCGGTCCGGGAAAAACATGGTCTGCAGAAGAATTTCAGACCACCTTGAAAACCTTACGGACAATCGTTTTGTCCTGGCCGGGTGAAACCGTCTGCTATCCAGGCCACGGGCCTTCATTTCGTTTGGGGGATAAGCGCCAAATTATCGACGCATTTCTAAATAAGGATCATGGCGATTTTTTTGGGGATGCTACGTGGGATATGTAACCCTAACTGAGCGTCACATTTTTAATTTGGATTTAAGATCGAGAACGAATGGAACCACAACATCTTGTTGTTGTAATTGACTTGACACACAAAATAATATAATCTATAATTATAAAGTTTATAATCGATATACTGAAATAAAACAATAGGATTGAGCTGCTTCGGATTCGCAATAGCCATATTTCTATTATGTTTAAGACCCGATCTAGCAAAAATACCGTTGTAACTGTCGTCGTGGATAACGACCTCGCTTTTTTTCAGTTTGAGAAAAATGGCAAAGGGCGTGTCTTAAATAAAGTTCCTTTGGAGCAATTTTTGGACGCCGGTCCGGAACCTGGGTCAATCCTTTTTGAATTGAGAGATAAAACCAATTCTCTTTTGATCTTACCGGACTACTGGCTGGGAAACACATCATACGAGTTCCAGTCGAAGAAAAGTGTTTTGGCAAAGGCATTTATTGAACGAAAACTATCAACGGAGTACCCGGATTTGCCTGATGCCAAAAATTTTTATGATTTTACCTTCTCCCAAAACAATCTAAAGAATCCTAAGCTTTATGTCTATTTTTTGCAAGACAATCGAGCCTATGAATTGTATCAAAAACTGAGTGAATTGCATCTGAGTCCGACTCAGATAACAACGCCTGCTCTCATTTGGGAACAAAAATTGAGCAAGGCAATTCAAGGCTTTGATACCGTGGGAACCTGCCTTATCCACCTTCTCAGTTCATCGTGCTTCCTTTATTTCTTTTTTCAAGACCGTTTTCTTTTTTCGAGAAACATCAACCTTCCTGACTTACAGTTGGAACCGGATGATGATACCACCAGTTTATCCGTGGAATCGTCAAATTCTATTAATGTACTGACTTATGAAACCAACCAGTCATTATACCTTTTTTCTCAAAACACAAAAACGGATATGGGGAAAATCTATCTGTTATCTTCCGACAAGGAAGATGCCCATGTGTTGTCGGACAATCTCGGAAAAGAGGTCATTCCTTTTGGCGCCGATATTATGGATCAGAAAGGATTGAAGGCGTCTTCCGGTATTTCGGCAGACTTTGGACCGGTGGAACCTTTTCATTCAACGGATCTAACCTCGACCAAATTAAATCTAAACCTTACCCACCTCTCGCTAAAAAAAATATTGGAATGGAAACCCGTGCAAAGGACCGGCATTGCCGTTGGCCTCATCCTTCTTTTCCTGCTGGTGACGGAGAGTCTTTTTCTTTGGCAATGGCCCCAGATATTTCAGAAAAAGCCGGTAATCGCCTCTG
>CALANC010000059.1 GCA_937925895.1 uncultured Desulfobacterales bacterium | reverse complement strand
ATGAAGGCAAACCATTCATTCATTATTATAAAAGCTATATCGAAATTCTGGCGCCGTGACTAGAGCGAAAACCTTATTTAAATTTTGCCTTTCAAAAAATATTATCCAGCCGTTCCGGATTGTGGATTGGGATCAGAATTAGGATGCGAAATTTGAGTTAGGTGTAAATGAAGTTTAGAGGAAGCGGCGGGTATTCCCATACACCGGGTTTGGGAATAATATGCTGTCCGCCGACTGAAAGCCAGTTCAAGTCAGGCCTGATCTCCCGCAACTTGCCGTCATCAGGCGGCCTGGCTTGGTTGGTATAGGCATAGGTGGCCTGGAAGATACAGATTCCGTATTTGTTTTGACGAGCCAACACATAGTACTTTTGAAACGTGCTCGGCGTAAGGTAATTTTCCTTTATGACCTGATCCATTTCGCTGTCTTTGATCTTTACTAGAATCAATTTTGAAACCCCTCTTTCGGATATCCGTATCAGGGCCCTTGATTCGCTACTCCCGGCATAAACCGTTGCTATACATCCAAGCCTTTTTAAGAACTGTGCTGCGACTATCGCCGCCGTCCTTCTACCGCCAACCATTATCGGAAGGCAGTAATACTCAAAAAATTTCTTCTGAATCTGTTCGATGTATTTGTCACCCTTTTCATACAGATCTTTTGATATGTAGCGCAGGTAACGAGCGAGATCTTCAGCTGCATCGGCAATCGGCCAGTCTATGCGCACATGAAAATGGGATAGACTGTATCTATTTTTAGTTTTAGTGGCCGGATCTCTTTGGATGAGAAGCGCATAGTCAACGGGAAGCAGTGCCCTTAAAAAGTCGATAAAATGAGCTGACTCCAAATTTTTCTGGTCCCGGTCGAATTGTTTTAATTGCGGGATAAGGTCATACCGGAAAAGATTGGTTTTGGTGGTCCTGTTTTGATCAAAAAACCGTATATATTTTTTATGGACATGAGGAATGGTTTCTTCGACAAAAATGACAAGAAAAGAATTCTGCCACTCATGCTCTATCCCTGGAATGCGCGCCCGCGGTTTCAACTCGCGTTTTTTTACAAAGGGATAAGGGATTTTTTTGTCGAGAAAATTGTTATAGGAATCGATCAGGGAATATTGGACCATGTACTGATCCAATTCATCCCTTAAAAGCTCGTAATAAGAACGCCTGAGTCTGTTTAACTGACTAAGCTCTTCCCTAACGTTCCAAAAAGCCAATTTCCCACTCCCTTTAATCAACAAAGACGTAAAAACAAGACCGAGGAATCAACGAGACCACTTTAAAATGTTCAATTTTGTTCAAGTCCAAGGAAGGCGAAAATTTTAACCACAGGCATACATTGAGTATTCCGCGGATGGAAGCTTTCCGCCCAAATGGGCGGGGTTCTGCCTCACAGCAGTGCTTCGCGGCAGGGAGCAACCCGGTAAAATTTGAGCCTGACACCGAGATTGGGCAAAAGAGGACATTTTAAAGTGGTCTCCAAACTCGGGCTCGATTGTTTTCGCTTATAATAGCACCATTTTAGCAAATTGTCAACGCCTGATGATCATGGTTTTTTATTAAACCTTTCAAGCCAATGATAAAGATCTTCTCTATACCGGTAGGCCAAAAGTACAAAGAGGATGCACACACCCAATATCAGCGCAAACCATCCGTACTTTTGTTCAAATAGGTATGATCCCTGAAGGCTGAGCATCATGGTCCCGGGCATCCGCCCTATGGCTGCAATGGTGATGAAAATTTTGGTGGGGATGGCGCTTAAACCGAGAAATAAACACAGATAGTCTTTTGGAAAGCCGGGGAAAATAAATAAAAGAAACAAAACAAAAAGCCCCTGGCGCTTAACGATGCTGTCCAACTTGTCCAGCTTAGCGGCAGGAATCAGTTTTCTGACATAACGTTTTCCCAGAAATCTACCGATTGAAAAATTAATTAAAGATCCGACTGTCAGGCCGATGCTCGAATATATAAATCCCCTTAGTGTTCCAAACAGAAACCCTCCGATAAACCCTGTGGTCTCACCGGGAAAAGGAGCAAAAAGTACCTGAAGAATCTGAATTGTCATAAAAACAACGGGTGCACCCTTACCAAAAGTGCTGACAAACGCCTTTACCTGCTCCCTGTCCGTAAACAGATCGTAATACGTAGTAAGCTTTTCCCACAAAGGCAGACGGTACACATATCCCAGCAGAACGACCAAGCATACAAGCACAACAGAAGCAATTCTATACTTCCCGGAAAATAACTTAGAGATCATGGATTCAGTGCGGCTACAGCAGGCAGGGTTTTGCCTTCCAACAGATAGAAAAAAGCCCCACCACCTGTAGATATATAGGTTATTCTGTCGGCTTCACCACTCTTGTGAATGGCAACGTCTGTGTCTCCGCCGCCGACAATAGAAAGTGCATAAGAATTGGCTACGCTTTGCACCATGGCAATGGTCCCGCGGCTGAAGGCATCCATTTCAAATACACCCATAGGACCGTTCCAGATAATTGTTTTGACGTCATAGATAACTTCAGAGTAAAGTAAAGAGGTGGCAGGACCTATATCAAGGACCATCCAATCGCCTGGTATTTCTTGAACCGGCACGACTCTTATGGTAGCTCGGGCTTCACAGCGATTTGCCACTACCACATCAAACGGTAGGTAGAATTTAATGCCCTTTTCTGCCGCCTTTTTCATTATAGATACTGCGACTTTCACCAGATCCATTTCTACCTTTGACTTTCCCATATGGTAACCCGCACTGTGCAAAAAAGTATTTGCCATGGCTCCACCTATGATAAATTTATCCACATGATGCAGCATATTCTCCAAGGCGCTTATTTTGCTCGATACTTTAGATCCTCCAACAATCGCAACAAGTGGACGCTGTGGATCCGTCAGTGCTCTTTTAAAATAATTGAGTTCGCTTTGAAGTAAAAATCCGGCCCCTTTGATTGGCACAAATTTTGTTATACCCACAACCGATGCATTAATCCGATGTGATACGGCAAAAGCATCATTGATATAAACGTCACAAAGTTCTGCCAATTCCTTTGCGAATGTATCGTCATTTTTTTCCTCCTCTGGATGGAACCGCAAATTCTCCAGGAGCAAAATATCGCCACTTTTCATTCTATTTACTCGTGCTTTAATTTCAGGACCAACACAGTCGTTTGCAAAAAAGACTTTTTTTTCAAGTAATCTGCCGAGACGCTTGGCCACGGGTGCTAAGCTCATCTTTGGGACTACCTTTCCTTTTGGTCTGCCCATATGTGATGCCACGATGATTTTTGCATTATAGTCCAAAGCATACTTTAAGGTTGATAAAACGGCTCGTATCCGGGAGTCATCAGTGATGTTTTGATGATCATCGAGAGGGACATTAAAATCGACTCTGATAAAGACGCTTTTGTCTTCAATGTCTATATCCTTAATGCTTTTCATCATCCCCTCCTTTTTTACCGACCTTTTTCCTTCTGTTTTAATTTGTGATGAAGCACTTTCTTTTGGGACCATCTTTCCAGAAAGCTCAGAGTCCCAGACATGTATGCTCTATCGATATGTTCTTCCCTGACTTTCAATCCTTTGTCACTCTCTATGGCTGATCTCAAACATTCTGTTTTGTGTGAGCATTCAAGACAAGATTCCGGTGAGCTTCTTAAACCATTCTCTCCTTTCGGAAAGACCGTCTTGAGGTCGCCGAAACAGTTAGGAACTATTTCATTCTTATGAGTCATCAAATTCTCGATTCATGCGGGCAATATGGCCTTCATCGGCAAAGCTGTAGTAGCGGTTTTCTCCTATGATCAGATGTTCATGCACGGTTATTCCCATCACCCTGCAGGCAAAAACAAGCTGGCGGGTAATGGAAACATCATCCGAGGATGGACTCGGATCACCCGAAGGGTGATTGTGAGCAAAAATAAGTGCGGCAGCATGATGATTAAGCGCTGCCGACACGACTTCTCTGGGATAAACTGAACTTTTAGAAAGTGTCCCCTCAAAGAGGATTTCGGTGCTGATAACCCTGTTCTTTGTATCCAGAAATACAACATTAAAACACTCTCTCTTCTTGTCTCGTATACTGTGATAAAGATAATCGAACAGTTCCTTGGAATTGTTGATTGGATCCTTGTGTATTAACCGCTTTTCAAGATAGCGATCTGCCACTGCCTTTATCAGTTTTATCCCCAACAGGTTTTTAGGACCAATCCCTTGCACTTCACAAAGTTTTTGGGGTGAAGCCTCGAGCACATCCTGTAAGGTTTTAAACCGCTTCAGAGCCGCCTTGGCTGCATCTTTACAGTCCTTCCTCGGTGTGGATAGCGTCAAAAGCAATTCGATCACTTCGTAGTCATGAAA